>JBKJSJ010000116.1:0-7829 GCA_046595965.1 Ferruginibacter sp. | reverse complement strand
AATGCATTATAATCGTTTGGTGCAGATACGGTGTTTAAAATAAAATCAAAATGACCGGCCAGCGATTTCATTTTTTCTGCATTGCGGCTGTTTACAAAATGATGCGCACCCAGTCTTTTAGCATCGGCTTCTTTGTTGTCTGAAGTACTTAAAACGGTTACTTCCGCACCAAATGCTGCAGCCAGTTTTACACCCATGTGGCCCAGACCTCCTAAGCCTACAATGGCTACTTTTTGGCCGGGACCCACCTTCCACCAACGCAGGGGAGAGTAAGTAGTAATGCCTGCACAAAGCAATGGAGCAACTGCTTTTAAATCTAAATTTTCGGGAATGCGTAAAGTATAATTTTCGTCCACCACAATCTGTTTACTGTAGCCGCCGTAAGTAGGCTGGCCACTTTTATCCATTCCATTATAAGTGCCCACCATTCCATTTTCGCAAAACTGCTCGTCGCCGGCAGCACACTGCGGGCAAGTGCGGCAACTGTCAACCAGGCAGCCAACACCAGCCAGGTCGCCCACTTTAAATTTCTTTACATGCTCGCCTACGGCTGTAACTTTTCCTACAATTTCATGGCCGGGCACCATGGGGAAAATGGAATTGCCCCACTCATTTCTTGCCTGGTGAATATCTGAATGGCATACGCCACAGTATAAAATTTCTATCTGCACATCATGAGCACCGGGGTCTCTGCGGGAAATAGAAAATGGAGCCAATGCTGCATTAGCAGCGGAAGTAGCATAAGCAGATACGTTTGTCATAAAAAAATTTATTGGTGAAAAAATAAGCTTGTTTCTAAATTATTAAAAGAAGGGAGAACATTGCAAATAAATAATTGTTCATTCCATTAAAAAATTATCCATTATCATTTAAAACATTATTCATTAATTCCCATATTCACATAAAAACTTTATTCGCATCAGCTTTAGTTGCTCCCAGTTAAAATCACTTTCGGCCAGTTCTTCCTGTGCCACCTGCAGCGAAGAGGTTTCGCAGCTTTTAAAATATTCTATTATTTCCTCCTGGTCGTATTCATCTACCATTTCATCTATAGCATAATTAAGATTCAGCTTGGTACCACTGGCCACAATGGTTTCCATTTCTTCCAACAATTCATCGAGTTTAAGATCCTTGGTTTTGGCAATGGTTTCCAGCGGAATTTTTTTATCTACATTTTGTATGATAAATATTTTATTGTTGTTGCGGTTGGCTACGGTTCTCATCACAAAATCATCGGGACGAATAATATCATTTTCTTCTACATAACTAATGATAACATCCAGGAATGGTTTGCCATAGCGCAGCGATTTGCCTTTGCTCACACCACTTATTTTTTCCAGCTCTGCCATGCTGGTGGGATACATAGTGGCCATATCTTCCAGCGAGCTTTCCAGGAAGATAACAAAGGGCGGCAGGTTTTTTTCTTTGGCTACTTTTTTTCTCAGGCTCTTTAGCAGTTCCAGCAGTTTTTCATCTGCAGCGCCGGTAGCTTCTCCAGTGGATTCCGCAGCTTCATCATCGGCATTGGCATCTTCAAATAAATTGTTGAGTACAATTTTATAACTGGTAGGTTTTTTTAAAAAAGCTTCGCCTTTTTTGGTAAACTTCAGCAATCCATATTCTACTATATCTTTTTCCAACAAACCTTCCAGCAACATCTGCCTTATAAGGCTGCTCCAGAAATGGGGTTCTCTATCGTTGCCTGCAGCAAATACATCCAATGCATCGTGCCGGTACATCTGCACCTGTGGGGTGGCTTTGCCGGTAAGTATCAGCATTACATATTCAATAGCAAACTGCTCACCCAATGCTTTCACAGTTTTTAAAACCGTTACGGCTTCTGCTTTTGCTTCTATTTTTTCTTTAGGGTGCAGGCAGTTGTCGCAGTGGCCACAGCTTTTATCATCATTAAATTCTTCTCCAAAATAATACAACAATGTTTTGCGGCGGCAGGTGCTGCTTTCGGCATAAGAAACCGTTTCATTTATCAGTTGTGCGCCCACTTCCCTTTCGCTCAGTGGTTTATCCCGCATCAGGTGTTCCAGTTTGCTCACATCTTTGTGAGAGTAATATAAAATACACTTGCCTTCCATTCCATCTCTGCCGGCACGGCCTGTTTCCTGGTAATAATTTTCTATTGATTTTGGTATGTTGTAATGAATTACAAAACGTACATCAGGTTTATCTATCCCCATACCAAATGCAATGGTGGCTACAATTACATGCACTTCTTCATTAAGAAACTGATCCTGCCGCCTTGCTCTTAGTTTGGCTTCCAGTCCTGCATGATAAGCCACTGCACTAATGCCATTGGCATTGAGCATAGCTGCCAGCTCTTCGGTAGTTTTACGGTTGAGGGTATAAATAATGCCGCTTTTATTTTTGTTTAACTGAATAAACCTTACGATACTTTTATTGGTTTGCTCCAGGTTTACTTTGGGCAATACTTCGTAATATAAATTTGGGCGGTTAAAAGAAGAAATGTATATCTCCGGGTTTCTTAATCCCAGGTTTTTTAAAATATCGCTCTGCACTTTTGGTGTAGCGGTAGCCGTGAGTGCAATGATGGGAACCGCAGGGTTTATCATATCCATCATCTCTTTGAGGCGGCGGTACTCGGGCCTGAAGTCGTGGCCCCATTCTGAAATACAATGGGCTTCATCTACTGCAAAAAAAGAAATATCCAGCTCCCGGAAAAAATCAATATTATCTTCTTTGGTGAGTGTTTCGGGGGCCACATACAGCATTTTGGTGCGGCCAGATAGTAAATCTTCTTTTACTATTTTCTGCTGACCCTTATTGAGTGTGCTGTTTAAAAAGTGCGCCACATCATCTTTGCTGCTGTAACTGCGTACCAGGTCAACCTGGTTTTTCATTAAAGCTATTAATGGAGACACAATAATGGCTACTCCTTTACTGATAACTGCGGGCAACTGGTAGCAAAGACTTTTACCACCACCGGTGGGCATTATTACAAAAGCATCTTTGCCCGATAAAAGGGTTTGTATAATGGCTTCCTGTGGTCCTTTAAAACCATCGAAACCAAACTGCTCCTGCAGTTGTGCAGCAAGGTTTGTATGATTAATAATTGATATTTCAGGTGCAACAGTCTTCTTTGCTGCGGTTTTTTTAGCGGCCACTTTTTTAGCAGTGCCGGAAGCTGGATTTATAGTAGCCATAATTTATTCTCTCTCTGTCATTTTTTAATTCCTGATTCAATTACCATGAATAAGGTTTTTTCATAAGGGAAGCGAAGTTAACCTAATAGGCTTGTACTTTCAAACCGTATAAGGGGTTCAGCATTTGTTAACAATTTATTTTAACCGGATATTTAGGTCTCTTCAAGATAACTAAAAATTTACACAACAGTGGATATATTAATTTTTTGGGAGATGTGGGCAACGGCATATTTTAGCCTGTAAGGTTTAAAGCTGAAAAGAAAAAGAATAGGAAAAAAGTCTATACTTTTTCTCTTCTTAGATTAATGATGTGCCAGGAAACAAGCAATTTTATTAATGCCTGTTTTTTAAACTGCTTTGTATAAGTTTCATTCTTTGCATTCTGCATGAATTAAAGTAGGTTTGCGCCGTAGAAAATGAGCAACAATAATATCATAGCAAATGCCCTTCGAAGTATTCAATTACAATCTTCCTCTATAGCCGGTCTTGCGGCATTCATTAATATTGATTTTGAAAATGCAGTAAACCTTGTTGCCGCCTGCAAAGGACGGCTGGTAATAAGCGGCATTGGCAAAAGTGCTATAGTAGCCCAAAAGATTGTGGCTACCATGAACAGTACCGGCACACCGGCTTTGTTTATGCATGCAGCAGATGCTATTCATGGCGACCTGGGCATGGTGCAACCACAGGATATTGTTATGGTAATAAGTAAAAGTGGCGATAGCCCCGAAATAAAAGTACTGTCTCCACTGGTAAAAAACTTTGGCAATAAACTGATAGGCATGGTGGGAAATATTCATTCTTACCTTGCTCTTCAAAGCGATATCATCCTTAATACCACGGTAGCACAGGAAGCCTGCCCTAATAACCTGGCACCTACTACCAGTACTACTGCCCAAATGGTAATGGGCGATGCACTGGCAATTTGCCTGATGGAAACAAAAGAATTTAAATCAACAGACTTTGCTAAATATCATCCCGGTGGTGTGTTGGGTAAAAAGTTGTACCTGCGTGTGGCAGAACTGGTGCAGCCGCATGAAAAACCAAGTGTGCAATCGGGTGCTTCCATTAAAGAAGCAATTGTAGAGATTAGTAAAAAAAGGCTGGGGGCTGCTGCAGTATTAAATGCCGCAAATGAAGTGATAGGAATAATTACCGATGGAGATATAAGACGCATGCTGCAGAAATATGATTCTTTTGCTGCACTTACAGCAGATGATATTATGAGCCATCACCCCAAAACAATTCATACAGATTCACTGGCAGTAGAGGCACTTGAGCTCATGCGCAGTAATAATATTAACCAGCTTATAGCAGAAGAACAAGGTAGGTATGCTGGCATTTTACACCTGCAGGACCTGGTGAGAGAAGGCATTATTTAAACTTATACCCGCTGGTAATACAAGCGGCCCATAATTAGATCATGAGTAAAAACCATTACGTAGCAATCATGGCAGGCGGCATTGGAAGCCGGTTTTGGCCCATGAGCCGTACCGATTTTCCCAAACAGTTCCTGGATATTTTAAACACCGGGCGCACGCTTATTCAAACTACTTACGACCGGTTTGCAAAGTTTATTCCTGCAGAAAATATTTATGTGGTTACTGCTTTGCAATACAAAGAAATTGTGCTGAAACAATTGCCCGAATTAAATCCTGACAATATCCTGTATGAACCTTCCCGAAAAAATACTGCTCCCTGCATTGCCTATATTTCTTACAAACTTCATCAGTTAAATCCAAATGCCAACCTTATTTGTGCCCCCGCCGATCACCTGATTACAGAAACAGAAGCATTTAAAAAGATTTGTCAGGATGCGCTGCATTTTACTTCTCATATAAAAGGGCTTGTTACTTTGGGTGTAAAGCCTAATCATCCCAATACAGGTTATGGATATATTCAGTATGAATCTTTTGCGGTAAGCGAGAATGTATATAAAGTAAAAACCTTTACCGAAAAACCCGATCTGGCGCTGGCCAAAACCTTTATTAGCAGCGGCGATTTTTTATGGAATGCCGGCATATTTGTGTGGCAAGTAAAAAATATTATCAAGGCTTTTGAAAAACTGCTGCCGGAAATTCATGAAGTGTTTGATGCAGAAAAAGAACATTTCAACACCAAAAAAGAACAGGCCGCTATAGAAATTATTTACCCGCAATGTGTAAATATTTCTATTGATTATGGCATTATGGAAAAAGCCGATAATGTTTATGTAATCCCATCATCCTTTGGCTGGAGCGACCTGGGAACCTGGAAGAGTGCCTACGATACCATAGAAAAAGATTACCTGGGCAATGCCGTGTCCGGCAATAATGTGGTGGTAATAGATGCTACCAAAAATATGGTGCATACCGACAATAAAAAATTAGTAGTGCTGCAGGGCCTCGATGATTTTGTAGTGGTGGATACCAAAGACGTTTTACTTATCTGCAAAAAGGACAAGGAGCAGGAAATAAAAGAATATGTGGCCGAGATAAAAAGAAGTAAGGGGGATAAATATCTTTAAGTAATACCGATTGGAATTTATAGTTAGTGCAACCGGTATTTACCAAAGCCCAGCCGCACAAAGACTATACTTGAATTTCAACATACGCTCATTGGCCTGTAGCGAAATTCAGTTTGGTATAATAAGCTTTTATACAATATTTTTTACCAATCTGCGTTTAGTTTTTTGAATATCCTTTTTTTAAACAACCTGATTGTTTTGTAACCCCCAAACAATACGGCCACATGATAAAACCGTTACTGATCACCCTATCTTCTATTTTTCTAATCCCTGTATTCATGAATTTAGATATTCAGAAAGAGCAGGCATTTTACAACGGCAAAGAAAAATATGCTCCCCAGCTTTCTTTTTTAAATTCCATAGAAAAATTAGAAAAATTTGTAGATGCTGCCGCTGCAGATAAAAATATTCCTATAGCCTCAGTAGCTTATTTAGAAATGCTGGAGAACACCGTATCGCATCGTTTTTTTCATGGCTTTTCGCATAAAACACTTAGCCAGGACTGGATAACTGCTTTAACCGATAAAATTGCACACACAGATTATAGCTGCCTTGTACTGCCTGAAGAAATTATGCAGCACCCAAATGCAGGCTGTTCGCAACAGGCACTTGTGATGATGGAAATCTTAAAAAGAAAAAATATTGATTACCGTAAAATTGGCTTTCCACATCATTTTGCAATGGAAGCTTCCATCAATGGCGGCTGGTATTTCCTGGATGCCGATATGGAGCCCAATATTAAAGGAACACAAAGGCTTCACCAAAACTGGAAAGGGCAGGGAGATTGTTTAAAAAAATATTACGATACTACAATTTATTCCAATCTTAATGTAGGGTTTGGTACAGGATTAATGGCCACAGTAAAAAAACCAAATGAGGAGCAGGCCTCCAATCTTAAAAAACTTCAAAGTACCACAGGAGTTTTATCAAAAATTTTGTGGTTGCTTCCAATCGTATTAATGTGGGCTGCAAAAAAACGAACTTTTAAAATGTATGCTATTAAGCCCCTTTCTAAATACGTACGCATGCAACCATGGCAGCCTGTTTATAATTCGTAACCCTTATTTTTGGGATGGCATTTAAAGCCATTTTATTTTGACAGCTTCCATAACAAGCAAATTACCCAATATTGCCACCAGCATTTTTACAGAAATGAGTGTGCTGGCACAGCAGCACCAGGCTATTAATCTTGGCCAGGGTTTTCCCGATTTTGAAATGAACCCTTCCTTAACCGCTTTGGTAAAGGAAGCGATGCAGGAGGGCCATAACCAGTATGTGCATACCAACGGATTGCCCGCCTTACGGCAAGGCATAGCCGAAAAGATAAAAAACATTTACGGAACTGCTATTGATGCAACCAAAGAAATAACCATTACCCCCGGCGGTACTTATGCTATCTACACTGCATTAACCACCATTTTACAAAAGGGAGATGAGGTAATTCTTTTTGAACCAGCATATGATAGCTATGCGCCTAATATTGAAATTAATGGAGGTGTGGTTGTTCCTGTTGCACTTTGTTTTCCTGGTTATACAATTGACTGGGATCTGGTAAAAACAAAAATAAATTCTAAAACAAAAGCCATCATCATTAACAGCCCGCACAACCCAACTGGCGCATTGCTGCAGGAAGATGATATACAAGCATTGACTAAACTGGTAGCCGGCACCGGCATTTTTATTATCAGCGATGAAGTATATGAGCACCTTGTGTTTGATGATAAAAAACATTTATCTATTTTGAAATATCCTGAATTGTATAAGAGAAGTTTTGTGTGTTTTTCTTTTGGCAAAACTTATCACTGCACCGGCTGGAAATTGGGCTATTGCATTGCCCCGCCGGCATGGATGCAGGAGTTTAGAAAAGTACACCAGTTTAATTGTTTTAGCTGCAATAGCCCGGTGCAGTTTGCACTGGCAGCATTTTTAAAAAATGAAACAGCATTTACACAGCTTGGAAAGTTTATGCAGGCAAAAAGAGATTTTTTTATAGAGGCAATGAAAGCTACAAAATTTAAACCCCTTCCTTCTTACGGAAGTTATTTTCAGCTTTACAGTTATGAGGGCCTGAGCGATGAAACAGAAAAAGTACTGGCTATAAGGTTGATAAAAGAATATGGAGTAGCTACTATTCCGGTTGCATC
>JBKJSJ010000070.1:0-3381 GCA_046595965.1 Ferruginibacter sp. | reverse complement strand
AGTTGAAGATAAGAGCTGCGGCCAATAAAGCTGTGGCTAAAAACAGTTTGATATAAAGGGAATAACATGGCGGTATTAAACAAAAAAAATACTGCTAAAAAACATATGCGGTAGCGGGTATTAAAGTCAGGGCTGCAGTCGTAATTAGTTTTAGGTGTTTCTGCTACAATTACTTTGCGGTTGTAAGAAATAAACCTGTAAAACTTTTGCAAAAACCATTTAACGGGTTTTATATTTCCTATGAATTTTATGCAAGGAATTTTTTGATCCAGTATTTCCAGTAAAGCATCTATGCCATACCAAACTTGTTTTGTATTAATATCTATAAGTGGAATTTCATTGTAGCATTTAGATTTATCTATGCATGCAAAGCTGGCTGCATCAATATTACTAAAAGATTTTCTTCCCTCTTTATTGAGCAAACCTGTTTTTACAAAAGCAGCACTGTAAGCTGCACAGAGTGGACAATCATCATCGTAGATTAAAATTTTGGTATTTGTTTTCATGATCGTTTTATTTTTGAAGTTGTTGGGCCACTTTAGTGGCCTCACAACCTATTTTAAAGCAGCAAGTGGCCTTTGCATTTTTACAGTTACTTCATTGTAACAAAGCCAGGTATAATAAATGGCCATAAAGGGAGCGGCAAATAACAGCACGACCATTTCCATAAATAATACCGGATATACTACTAAACCAATTAAGCCGAATGCTGCTAAAATTGTTACTGCTGCATGATAATAATATCTCCCTGCTTTGGGATATGTAAACCAGCCATTACCCGCATGAACAATTATGCTGATTATCTGCCAGCTACCCACTGTGCAATAACCCAGCAGGAATGTATAATCGAACCGTATTAAACTAAGCAGGGTAAACACTATTATAAGCCCGGTGCTGATGCAGGTGTCTATTATCTTAAACTTTTTCATAACCGTAGTATTTAATATTTCAGAAAATAATGAAACTTATAGTTCTAAAGAAAGCCGATTTTATGCGGCTTATTTTTTTTTACTTAAACATTTTTAGTACACTTCCGGTAAACCAATTCTCTTCTGCTTTTATCAAAACATCCAGGGTTTTGTCTGCCTGCATGCCCAGTTTTTTTATACCCGCTATCACTTGGGTAAACTGCTGTATTTCCTTATCTTTTTTATCGCCATCAATATTTTCCAGTTGACTCAGCATTTTTATCATGGGATCCAGTTCCCGCTTTTTTCTTTCTTTAATAATTTGGGTAGCTACTTTCCAGATATCTTTTTCTGCGGTGAAATATTCCCTGCGTTCGCCGGAAATAATTACCCTGTCAACCAGGCCCCAGCCAATAAGATCCCTGATATTCATATTTACATTTCCCCGGCTGATGCTCAGTTGCTCCATCATTTCATCCTGTGTGAGCGGATTCACACTCACCAGCAGCAATGCATGTAGCTGCGCCATGGTACGGTTAATGCCCCACTGGGTACCAAAGGCACCCCAGCTACTGATAAATTGTTGTTTGGCTTCTGTAAGTTTCACCTGTTTTATTTGTTACCCAAATATAAATTTAATTTCGGAACTTTCAAAATATATTGAAAATTAAATTTTATATTAAAAAAAGCGTTAGCTTTTTAAAACTAACGCTTACCAATATATTTGCGAAACTACACCAGCATTATCACCGGGTTCTCCATGTACTTTTTTAATGTTTGCAGAAAAGCTGCACCCACGGCTCCATCTACGCTGCGGTGATCGCAGCTCATGGTTAGCTTCATTACATTAGTAACAGCAAAGCCTTCCCCTTTTTTAACCACTACTTCTTTTATTTTTCCTACTGCAAGTATGGCACTGTCTGGCGGATTAATGATGGCGGTAAATTCTTCTATATCCATCATGCCCAAATTGGAAATGGTAAAAGTGTTGCCGCTAAATTCGTTTGGCTGCAGTTTTTTATCTTTTGCTTTTGCATACAATTGTTTGGCATCAGCAGCTATTTGTGATAAGGTTTTCTCATCTGCAAAACGAATCACAGGCACAATCAAACCTTCGGGCAATGCTAGTGCACTGCCAATATGAATGTGATGATTCTGGCGTATATAATCGCCCATCCAGCTACTGTTTACATCCGGATGCATCCGCAGTGCCACTGCACATGCTTTTATGAGCATATCATTAAAAGAAATTTTTACAGGACTCACTTCGTTCATGGCAGTGCGGGCAACCATGGCATTGTCCATATTTACTTCCATAGTGAGGTAAAAATGCGGAGCACTGAATTTGCTTTCGCCCAGGCGGCGTGCAATTACTTTGCGCATTTGGGTAAGCGGCACATCAGTATAGCTTTCCTGGCCGGCAGGTGTAAATGCTGCAACGGGTGCTACTGCCTGTGCAGCACCGCCAGCATCAGTTGCTACTGCTTTACCAGCAGCAGCGTCTGTGGTCTGTTGTCTTTGGGCTGAGGTCTCTTTAAAATCATCAATATCTCTTTTAGTAATTCTGCCGCCATCGCCGCTGCCGCTTACTTTTTTCAGATCTATTCCTTTGTCGGCTGCTAATTTTTTAGCTAAGGGAGATGCTTTAATTCTTCCGTTAGTTTCTGATACAACTTCTGTAGAACCGCCTACAGTGTCTTCAACCGCTGCCGGGGTTGCGGCAGCTTTATTTGTCTGTTGTCCGTTGTCTGTGGTCTGCGGAGCAGCCCCAGCTTTTTCTGCAGCAACATAAGCACTCACATCGGTACCCGGTTTGCCTACAATAGCAATGATTTCATTTATTTTGGCAGCCTGCCCTGCTTCTACACCAATATATAATAAAGTGCCTTCTTCGTATCCTACTACTTCCATGGTGGCCTTGTCTGTTTCCACATCGGCCAGTACATCATCCGATTTTACGGTATCGCCTACAGCTTTATTCCAGGAAATAATTTTTCCTTCGGTCATAGTATCACTCAGCAAAGGCATACGTATTTCTTTGGCACCTTCGGGCAAAGAAACTTTAACGGTAGAATCGCTTACAGGTTTTGCAACTGCTGCCGGGGTTACTGCTACTTCGGTTGTTGGGGGTTTGTTGTCTGGGCCCGCTGCTGCATTATTTGTTGCAGGTGCGGCTTGCTCGGTGGCTGGTTCCAGTAACGGTTTATAATCTTCACCCGCCTTGCCCACTATGGCAATAATCTGGTTTACCTGGGCTGCTTCACCTTCGGGTATCCCAATATACAATAAGGTTCCATCTACATAACCATTTACTTCCATGGTAGCTTTATCTGTTTCCACTTCTGCCAATACATCATCTGCTTTTACAGTATCGCCCACTTTTTTATTCCAAGCAATTATTTTTCCTTCCGTCATTGTATCGCTCAAAAGCGGCATGCGTATTACTTCTGCCATAATAATTTTTCTTTTGAAT
>JBKJSJ010000440.1:0-2756 GCA_046595965.1 Ferruginibacter sp. | reverse complement strand
AGCCTGGTCTTAATGTATTGGCTAAAAGGCAAAATAATGTAGAGACTAATGGACCAGACACAGTAATTCTTGTAACATCAAAGCCTTCTGGCAGCGTTCCACAAGTTGTGGGGAAATATAGGTTAGCCGTTGATAATTTTGATGGAACGAGTTTATTTAAAAAAACAAATTGGCTGGAAGAGTACAAAAAAAACAATGGTTATATAATTGACACCACTTTTACTTTAATCACCTATCAGGAACTGAATCAAATGGAAGATAATAGTACTTCTGCAGAAACTTTAAATGATGGAAGTATTATTTATAATGAAAGTAAAAATGGAAAAAAAATTGTGAATGATACTTTTGCCAACATGAGAAAGTTTATGCAGGAATATGTGTACAGAAAGTTCAAGTCGGATAATAAAATTTATGAAGTAGAAAACGGCTTGGAAAATTTAAGAATACTACCTGCCAATAACAAGGAGCATATTTGGTTTGTGCTTCTAAGTTTTTTCTCAATAACATTTGTATTACTGTTGCTTTATACCTTAGGCAAATTATTTACAAATTTTTACAGAGAACAATATTTTTTGCACAGCAATGTATTGTTATTGAGAAAAATAGGATACTATATTTTAGGTCCGCAAATATTACTTAGCATATTTTACTGGACTTTTTTGGCAAACATGCGGCCGGTTAAAATCTCCGGCGGATTTAAAAATTTTGGAGATTATAAAACCATCGCACAATTTGAAATGCAATCATCTGTAGAAGTGAACATGATAATTCTTGGTTTAGGAATAATTATCTTAAGTTATATTTTTAAAAATGGCTTAAAGCTTAAAGAAGAACAGGATCTCACCATTTAATTTTTTGTTATGCCCATAATAATAAACCTGGATGTAATGATGGCCAAACGAAAAATGAGTCTGAATGTGCTGAGTGAAAAAGTAAAGCTTTCATTGGCCAATCTTTCTATTTTAAAAACAGGAAAAGCAAGAGCCATCCGTTTTTCTACTTTAGAAACTTTATGCAAAGCACTCGATTGTCAACCTGCAGATTTGATTGAATATAAAAGTATAGAATGATTTTTTTTACACATTTTCCGGGTTGAATTCTCTTTATATTTTGTACAGCTTAAACCCCATTTTCATTTTATAATTATAATATGTTAAGGCCTGCATGTTGCTGAATAAATTATTTAACAATGGTAACGAAACCTGTTACAGGTTTGCGACCATTCCCTGGTTCAATAATATAATAATAAGTGTCTATGGGCAATGTCGCATTATTCATAGTACCATTCCAGGGGGATTTATATCCTCTCGATTCAAATACAAGCTTACCATTACGGGTAAATACCTGTACCCTGCAGTTGGGATAAGTATCCAGGTATTCAATGATCCATTTTTCATTGATGCCATCTCCATTGGGAGAAAAAGTATTAGGTACGGCTGGATTTTTCAGCACTTTTACAAATACATCATCACTGCCTTCACAACCACCTCTTGAGGTTACTTTTAATGTGTAAGTAATATCATCCACCCCTTTCACTACAGGCATTGCAATGGTATTGCTGCTGATAAAATATAAATTGGGTGTCCATAAATAAAGTGGTTCATTTGCCTTAATCACCGGCTCCAATGTTACCTGTCCATCTTCAAGCACTAATTTGTCGTGCCCTGCATCTACTTCTGGTAAAGGATGAATAACAATGGGTAGCGTAAAAGTTGTACTCAAACAACCAAAACTGTTTACGGTGCTTAGGCTTACATTGTAAGTTCCTGCAGTTGAATAGGTATAAGCAAACGCAGGAATATTTCTTAAAGAACCATCCTGTAAATTCCAGTTCCATTGATTGGTAACTCCTCCCATTGCATTGCTGTTGTCAGTAAATTGAATTGTCCCACCTGTACCGAGGCAAACTTCATTTTTACTTACTGTAAATGATGCACGGGGTTGGGCATGAATAGTATTTAAAACAATTGTGGTATCGTTCAGACAACCAGCATTACTGGTTACCAGGAGATTTACATTAAAAGGTCCTGCGGTTGAATAAATATGTGATGGATTTACTGCAGTAGTATTGTTCAAAGTTCCACTGGCCGGATCACCAAAATTCCAGGCGTAAGATAACAGTGCCCCTGTTGCGTCTGCAATGCCAGATTGATTGCTAAAGGAAGCAACTGCATTAGGCAAACATGCACTTGCAGGAATAGCAAAATTGGGTTCGGGTTGTGGTTTAATATAAATAACCAACACACTATCTCTGCTTACACAACCCATGCTTGTGGCAACATTTAATTTAACTGAATAAGTGCCCCAATTTAAATAAGTATGTGTAACAGGGTTTCCGTTATTGCTTACAAATGGAAGACTGCCATCCCCCAAATTCCATGTCCATTTTGTTATACTGCCTGCAGTTGAAGTAGAAGATTGACTAAATGTAACAGCTTGGGTTTCGCACAAAGGAGGAGCTACCGAAAATTTTGCAATGGCAGGTTGCAATACTTTAATTGTTTGAGAAATACTATCCGCACAACCACCGGTAGCAGCAATAAATTTGTACTGAATGCTATAGGTTCCGGGTCCTGCTAATGCTGGTGAAAATATACCTGAGCTTGTTACCCCTTTTCCTGAATACATTGCAGCCCCGGGAACTGCACCTGTTTCTAAAGCCTGAGTAATCTGGAATGGCACTGCATCCAGGCAAACATCGGGCATCACATTAAACTGTACTCGTGGTGCCGCATTTACGTTTATCATTTGCAACC
>JBKJSJ010000388.1:0-4441 GCA_046595965.1 Ferruginibacter sp. | reverse complement strand
TTATAAAGCCAGAACCCGAAACTTTGCATACAGCAGACCCACAGGAAAACATGGAAGGCCCAATTTCTTCTTTTGCCTGTCTCGTGCATCAAAGAAGAAATTGGGCCTTCCATGTTTTCCTGTGGGTCTGCTGTATGCAAAGTTTCGGGTTCTGGCTTTATAACAGAATCATCCTTTTTGTTTTCATCTTTTTTTTCTTCTGCATGTTGTTGTGCCATAATTATATAATTTAATGATTGTAAATAATTATACCTGCAAATAATCAGCCATTAATATTGTATAGTTTGTTTAAATAGTAATGGATCCTTCTATAGAATCGTCGAGGGTTTTACCTATCGCTGCACCTACAAGCCTTTTAAATAATGATATAAACTGTGCATGTTTGGTATCCCAATAATAAGATTCCAAAGGTTCGATTTTTATAATGCTGATGCTGGGATCATTCATACCTTCCGTAAACCATGTTTTAATGATAGGGTTCCACAATTCTTTTATCTTATCCATATCCTGGCTAATGCTGGCAGTTCCATATACACTTAAAAAATCTGAATGTGGAGATCCCTGAAAGAGTAACTGCACGGAGGGATCTTTTTTTATATCTGCATTTTTCTGGCTGTCGGTTGCGCTGAAAAACCAAAGGTTTCCTTCATCATCTACCTGTTGAGTTTCCATCGGTCTTGTAGAAAAATTATTTTCATTCATATTTGTACAGAAGAAACAGGTTGAAGAGGCTTTTTCAATAAGCACTTTCATCTTTTCCAATCCTTCATTCCCGATAAGATCCTTATAACTATTCTCTGTTTGGTTTTTATTTATTCTATCCATGATAAATGTTTTCATAAATAATTTCAAATATCGCACCATTGATAATCTTTGAAAAGTTATCCATAATAAACATTTTGTTTTATTTATACATCAATTAGTCTATTTCCAGGTGAACAAAATTTAATAAAAATTTGTGTTAGAATTAAAAACTGTAGAAATTAATATGCATAATAAGTTGAAATACCTTATTTGAGTAATTTTTCCTGCAATATTATATTTTGATATAAAATAAAATTATTATTTACAATCTATAAAATTTGTAAAAACTATTTATAAGTTATTCTTTTCCAATTATTCATGCGAATTTATATACGTATATTTGATTGCATTTTAGTTCACACAATTATATCCTGGAAGTTTTTGTCAATATCCTAATCTTCTAAAATCGGGAATTCAGCAAATTATTTTTTTGGATAGATGTTTGATCTTTTTAAATATATTAAAAAAAAATTTTATAGTTAAGATATAAAGAATTTTAAAACAGATTAACGATTTCATAAAATCCATTAAAATCCAACCATTGCTAAAAAACTTGCTCAAAAACACCTTCAATCGGCCAAAAGTTTATTTTAAAATCTTAATGCAAAAAATTTCTATTTAGACTACTTTTTTAAATAACAACTTTCTGGGGCAAATAATTTCAATAAATAGAAATCTTGCAAAGTTGCAAAGAATATATCCTTTAGTAATACTATTATGATAATAAGTTCTAAAAACATAAAATATCAAACAAATAAACCTAAAGTTGTTTTATAAATTTATGTAAAATGTAGTTAGCCAAATAAACCTAATGCACCCCCTCAGTAAGTAATATGAATACTAAAACAAAAATATTAATTGCACAGCAAGATCCCATCGAGCTGGAGCTCTTACAAGAAGCATTGAAAACAGGTAACATTATTGGCGATTGTAAAGTTGTGCAACACGAAAAGGATTTTGAAAATGCAATTAATGAGTTCGTTCCCGAAATAATACTATCAGATTATACTTTGTCGTCCTTTGACGGACTTACTGCATTAAAAATAAGAGAGAAGTTAGCTCCTGATACTCCTTTTATTTTTGTATCTATTATAGACGAAATAAGTACAATTGAACTCCTCAAAAATAATGTAACAGATTATGTAATTAAAGACAAAATATTCTCCCTGCCAGCCAAACTAAAAAGGGCTTTAAAAGAATCTAAAGAAAGGCAGGATAAAATAGAATTAGAAAAGGAACTTAAAGTGTGTTTAACAAGATTAACAGAAACACAATCCATAGCAAAATTAGGTAGTTGGGAAACCAATTTACTTAGCTGGGAAGTAATCTGGTCTAAAGAAATCTTCCAAATATTCGGCCTTAACCCTGGTAATTTTAATACTTCTCACCCTTCATTCCTGGAATATGTTCATCCGGACGACCGGGAGAATGTAAATGCTGCATTCTTAGCATCACTAAGTAAGTTCTCAGACAATGGAATTGTACACCGCATTGTTACTCCTGATGGTTTAGTAAAGATAGTAGAAGAGTGCTGGAGGATTTTTCGTAATGAGGAGGGTGTGCCCATTCGTGCCTTAGGTACCTGCCAGGATATAACCGAAAGAAAATACGCCGATGAAAAAATAAAAGACAGTGAGTTGCGCTACCGCTCAATAATAGAACAGGCAACCGATGCCATTTTCATGGTTGATGCTACCCTTAACTTCATTGAAATGAATTCAACCGGGTGCCAGTTATTTGGGTATTCAATGGAGGAAATTTTACAACTTACATTCTTAGATCTTTTTTTTAAAGAAGACCTTGATAGCAATCCTTTTACTATTGAAGATTTAGTAATCGGAAAAATAATCCGCAATGAACGCAGGCTTAGGAAAAAAGACGGAACAGCCATAGAAATGGAGCTAAGCGGAAGAGCAACCGGGGAGGGGATAATATTTTTTGGCAATGATATTACCGAACGTAAAAGGGCAGAAAATTTAATTAGGGAAAGCGAAGCAAAATTTCGGGCATTTTTTGAAAATAGCCTGGATGGTATTGTCCTGGCTGTGGCTGATGGGGAAATACTGGCTGCAAATCCTGCCGCATGTGAAATGTTTAGAATGACTGAAGATGAAATCTGTGCTGCAGGAAGGTTTGGAATGGTAGATGTTTCAGATCCCCGGTTAATGAATCTTATAAAGGAACGCCAACTCACAGGTAAAGCAAAAGGTGAAATAACTTACCTGAGGAAAGATGGTAGCAAATTTCCAGGTGAAATAAGTTCAGTTGAGTTTATGGATTCAAAAGGGGAGAAAAGAACTTCTATGATTATCCGGGATATAACAGAACGTAAACAATCAGAAAAAAAACTTGAAAACACTTCCCATGAATTGCAGCATGCAATGTACGACCTTAAAAAAATAATGGATTCCTCTTTAGATGTTATTTGTGCTGTGGATGCCAATGGATATTTCGTTAAAGTAAGCGCAGCTTCAGAAGCTGTTTGGGGATATAAACCCGAAGAACTTATAGGCAAGCCGCTTATCAATTTTGTGTACCATGATGATAATGAAAAAACACAGGCAACTGCAGGTAATGTTATGGCAGGGAAAAATGTAAACCATTTTGAAAACCGGTACATACGAAAAGATGGTACATTAGTGACGATAGAATGGACTGCCCGATGGGATGAAAAAGATAAAATCAGGTATGGTGTAGCAAGAAATGTAACAGAGAAAAAAACGCTGGAAAAAGCTTTTGAAACGGAGCGCCGCCGTTTATATGATTTACTTTGGCAGGCCCCAACTTTTATCGGAGCATTAAAGGGACCAAATCATTTATTTGAATTAGCAAACCCACTGTACCTGGAGTTAATTGGCAAAAAAGATATTATCGGTAAACCCATCATCGAAGTGGTGCCGGAATTAATAGACCAGGGCTATATAAAAATTTTAGACGATGTTTATGAAACGGGTGAAACTTTTTCTGCTAATGAAATGTTGGTTAAACTGGACCCCTCAGGTAACGGAGAACTGGTAGATAAGTATATGAATTTTATTTACCAGGCTTACAGGAATATTGATAACGAAGTAGAGGGAATTTTTTTCTTTTTAATAGATGTTACGGAACAGGTAATCTCCCGCAAAAAAATAGAGGAAAGTGAAAAACGCTACCGCCAGATTGTGGAAACTGCGCAGGAGGGAATATGGTTAGTTGATGAAAATAACTTAACCAATTTTGTAAATAATAAAATGTGCGAAATATTTGAATACAACAGGGAAGAAATGATTGGCTTGAGTATAAATCATTTTATGGATGACAAAGTAAAACAAATAGCCCCGGATTTGATGAGAAAACAAAAGAATGGAAAGAATGTCCAGCAGCACTTTAAATATTTATCTAAGTCGGGGAAAGAAGTCTGGACAAGTATTTCTGCCAATCCTTTGTTTAATGATGAGGGCATTTACAATGGTGCATTACTAATGGTTACTGATATAACCCAAAGAAAAAAATATGAAACAGCTTTAAAGAATGCTTATGAAGAAAAAAATACTATACTTGAAAGTATTGACGATGGTTTTTTTGCCGTAGATAATAACTCTAAAGTTCTATATTGGAACAAAAAAGCAGAAATACTTCTCAATGCAAAAAAAGAAGA
>JBKJSJ010000361.1:0-3722 GCA_046595965.1 Ferruginibacter sp. | reverse complement strand
GAGTTTGCACCAACAAGAAATTTCAGAGGTCACTCAAGTAAAAAAATGTAATAAAAAATGATGGTGGATGGTTGAAAGTTAAAGTTGATAAACTTTAAACCTTAAACCTTAAACCTTGAAACTTAATTAAAATGGAAGCAGTAGCAAAATTGAATAATTACCCCACATCGCCACGCAAAATGCGTTTGCTGGTCGATATGATCCGTGGTATGCAGGTAGAAAAAGCATTGGCCATCCTGGAGCACAATCCCAAACATCCTGCTGTTCCATTGCGCAAGCTTGTAATATCTGCCATTAGCAACTGGAAAGCAAAAAACGAAGGTGCCGATGAAAATATTTTGATCGTAAAAACAATCATGGTAGATGGTGCAAGAGTTATCAAGCGTATGCGTCCGGCTCCACAGGGTCGTGGCTACAGGGTTCGCAAACGTAGTAACCATGTAACGGTAATTGTAGATGCGGGTGCACCCAAAGAAGAAAAAAAGAATACTCCAAAAGAAGTGAAACAAAAAATTAGTTAAGAAAAAAAACGAAACATAATAAAAAACTTTCAACGGCTCCAACGGGAGATAAAGAAAGACTAAATTAATACTATGGGTCAGAAAACAAATCCGATTGGTGCAAGGTTAGGAATCATTCGTGGCTGGGATAGCAACTGGTTTGCTCACAAAAAGGATTATGCTGTTAAATTAATTGAAGACGATAAAATCAGGAATTACCTGAATGCACGTATCAACAAAGGCGGCATTGCCAAAATTGTTATAGAGCGTACATTAAACAAGTTGATCATTACTATTCATACTTCCAAGCCAGGTATTATCATTGGTAAAGGTGGTGGTGAGGTTGACAGAATAAAAGAAGAATTAAAAAAACTATGTGGTAAAGATGATGTGCAGATAAATATACTGGAGATTCGTCGCCCGGAACTGGATGCAAATATTGTTGCAGATACTATTGCCCGTCAATTGGAAAATCGTATCAACTACAAGCGTGCTATTAAAATGTCAATTGCTTCTGCATTACGTATGGGTGCCGAAGGAATAAAAGTAAAAGTAGGTGGCCGTTTGGGTGGTGCAGAAATTGCCCGCAGCGAAGAAATTAAACAAGGCCGCACCCCTTTGCATACCCTTAGGATGGATATAGATTATGCAAGTGTTTTTGCCCTCACAGTATATGGTAAAATAGGTATAAAAGTATGGATTTGTAAAGGGGAGGTTTTAGGCAAAAGAGATTTAAATCCTAATGTTATTGCCGGTGGAAAAAATGATGGCCCAGACAGACCAGGTGGGTTTGACAGAGGTGGAGACAGAAGAGATGACCGCAGAGGCGGTGGTGGTGGAGACCGCAGAGGTGGTGGCGGTGGTGGAGATCGCAGAGGTGGCGGTGGTGGAGACAACCGTGGTGGCGGTGGACAGGGTGGAAGAAGATAAAAAATAAATATGCTGATGTGCTAATTGCCACAGTATTAAAAATTTTAAATAAATCAATAAAAGTGCGGGTGCAAAAATTAGCATATTAGCACATTATCGAATTAGCAAATTAATATAAGATGTTATCACCAAAAAGAAGCAAACACAGAAAAACACAGAAAGGAAGAATGAAGGGCGATACCAAACGTGGTGCATCCCTTGCTTTCGGAACTTTTGGTTTAAAAGCTTTAGACAGTGTTTGGTTAACCAACCGTCAGATAGAAAGTGCCCGTCAGGCTATGACCCGTCACATGAAGAGAGAAGGAAATGTATGGATAAGAATTTTTCCTGACAAGCCTATTACCGCCAAACCTGCAGAGGTAAGGATGGGTAAAGGTAAAGGTAACCCCGAAGGATGGGCTGCTATTGTTCAACCAGGCCGCATCTTATTTGAAGCAGATGGCGTTACCGAGCAGGTGGCAAAAGAAGCATTTGCACTGGCAGCACAAAAACTACCAATTCTTACAAAGTTTGTAGTGAGCAGGGATTTTATAGCATAATCAATTTGCAAATTTGCAGATTTGCTAATTATCGAATTATCAAATAAAAAAAAATGTCTAAAAAAGTAGATTTCGTAAAAAGCCTCCAGGGATTAGGTGCGGCAGATTTAGCAGCAAAAATAAAAGAAGATGAAATGCGTTTGAAGAAATTAACTTTCGCTCATGCTATTTCTCCTCTTGAAAATCCTCAGAGTATCCGTACGCTGAGAAGAGATATTGCCCGGTTAAAAACTAATTTAAGAAAAACGCAAATTGGAGCATAATCCAGTAAAATAATACAAGATGGAATCAATAGCAACTACAACAGGTGTTGTAAGAAATTTAAGAAAAACAAGAGTCGGTATTGTATCCAGCAATAAAATGGATAAGACGATTGTTGTAAAAGTAGAAAGAAAAATTAAGCACCCGCTTTATGGTAAGTTCCTTAAAAAAACTACCAGCTTTCATGCTCACGACGAAAAAAATGAATGCAATATTGGCGATACTGTAAAAATTATGGAAAGCCGCCCTTTAAGCAAAACAAAGCGTTGGAGACTGGTAGAGGTAGTAGAAAAAGTGAAATAAGAAATTGCTATCTAATAGCTTTTAGCTATTAGCTGGGGTAAAACAACAAAATAAATAAACAGCCGATAGCTAAAAGCTAAAGGCTAAAAGCTAAATAAAATGATTCAGCAAGAAAGCAGACTAAATGTAGCCGATAACAGTGGTGCCAAAGAGGTGCTATGCATTCGTGTACTGGGTAATAGCGGGCAGGACTATGCAAGAATAGGCGACAAAATTGTTGTTACTGTTAAAGATGCAATGCCTTCTGGCGGTATTAAAAAAGGTACAGTAAGTAAAGCTGTTATTGTGCGCACTGTAAATAAACTGCGCAGAAAAGATGGTTCTTACATTCGCTTTGATGACAATGCAGTCGTATTATTAAACAATGCCGATGAGCCAAGGGGCACCCGCATTTTTGGGCCGGTGGCCCGTGAGTTAAGAGATAAAGGATACATGAAAATTATTTCTTTGGCTCCCGAAGTATTATAAAGATTATTAAGAATTAACGAGCGGATTTGCAAATTTGCAAATTTGCAAATTTGCAAATTAAAAGAAATGAGTACAAGATTTAAACCAAAATTCAGCATTAAAAAAGGCGACCAGGTTGTTGTAATCTCTGGTGAGGATAAAGATTTTAAGAAGCCCCGCAAAGTGCTGGAAGTAATTTTGGAAAAGGCACGTGTATTGGTAGAAGGTGTAAACATTGTAACCAAACATACAAAACCAACAGCACAAAATACTAAAGGTGGTATCCTTAAAGTAGAAGCACCCATTGCCATTAGTAATGTAATGTTGTGGGATGCAAAGTCAGGTGGACCCAGTAAAGTAAGTCGCACCCGTGAAAATGGTAAACTAGTTCGTGTAGCTAAAAAATCAGGGGAGGTAATCAAATAATGAGTACAAAAAATTCAATCAGATTAGCAGACAAGTACCAAAAAGAAGTAGTACCTGCTTTAATGAAAAAGTTCAGTTACAAAACTGTAATGCAGGCTCCAAGGCTCACCAAGATTTGCTTAAATCGTGGTGTAAACGGTGCAGTAACCGATAAAAAATTAATAGACATTGCTATAGAGGAATTAAGCAATATTACCGGTCAAAAAGCGGTAGCTACCATGTCTAAAAAAGATATTTCAAACTTTAAGCTTCGCAAAAACATGCCCATTGGTGCAAGAGTTACTTTGCGTGGTGTAAAAATGTATGAATTCCTGGA
>JBKJSJ010000218.1:0-3799 GCA_046595965.1 Ferruginibacter sp. | reverse complement strand
AGAGAAACTTTTAAGGAAAATCTAGTGTTCGAATTTGTAGGAATACAAAACGGTACTCAAAAAGAGCATTTAAATAACTTTACTTTTTGCCTGCAACAAACATTTGGTAAAAAAGCTATGCCCCATCCAATAACCAACTGGTTAAAAGCTTTTCAAATTTTAATAGAAATATTATCTGCCCGTAATACTAAGAAAAAACAAGTGATTTTTATAGATGAACTGCCATGGATAGCTGGAATAAAGCCCGACTTTTTAAAAGCATTTGGTTTTTTTTGGAATAGCTGGGCAAGCAAAAATAATATTGTTGTAGCTATTTGTGGCTCTGCTGCCTCCTGGATGACAAAGCAGGTAATAAATAATAAAGGCGGCCTTCATAACCGTGTAACAAGACAAATTTATTTACAACCATTTACCTGCAACGAAACAAAAGAATACTTGCAGCAAAAAGGCTTAAAATTTAATGACGAACAAATAACAGAAATCTACATGACCCTGGGTGGTATTCCTTATTATCTTAAACAAATAGATAAAGGAAATAGTGTGGCACAGGTAGTAAACAAACTTTGCTTTGAGGCTAAAGCGCCATTAAAAAATGAGTTCTCTAATTTGTATGCAGCTTTGTTTTCAAACCCTGTAAATTATATAGCCGTAATAAAGGCGTGCTACAGCAAATGGAAAGGCGTAAATCAGAATGAAATTGTAAAATTAAGCCGAATAGCAAGCGGGGGCTCACTTACAAAAATACTGGAAGACCTGGAATTATCTGGTTTTATAGCAAGTACATCACCATTTAGCAATGTAAAGAAAGAAAAACTATACCGACTCACAGATGAGTTTTCGTTATTTTACTTAAAATTTATGGAAGGCAAAAAAGCAACCAATTGGAATTTGATAAGTAAAACGCAGCCATTTAAATTATGGCTTGGTTATACTTTCGAAAATTTTTGTTTTAAACATATTGATAAAATAAAACAACAACTGGGTATTGCCGGCATAATAACACAGCAATATTCTTACAATATAAAAAACACGGCAAAAAACAGCGGCGGTCAGATAGATTTGATCATAGATAGAAACGACCAGTGCGTAAATCTCTGCGAAATAAAATACTACGAAAAACCTTTTGTAATAAACAAGCAGTATGCAACATTACTAACCCAGCGGGTACAAAATTTTAAATGGGAAACAGGTACAAAGAAAACGGTGTTTGTCACTTTTATTACAAAAGCTGGCATAAAAAATAATAACCATTTAATAGACAACGAAATATTGTTGAATCATTTTTATAAGTAACATTATATTAACCCAGCGAAATGTTACTTTTTATACCCACATTTCGCTGGGTATGTTTTTTAATGCCTGAATCTAAAAGAGGAAATTTTGTATTAAAAAAAAATACTATTAAACAATTTACTCAAACAATTCCCCCTGCCCCCCACTCTCCCCCAGCGGTTTCTCCCACTCCATCTCCACCGATTTGGAAAAGTCTGTCAGCTTTGCTCCCACAGCCTTCCAGCCCATTACCTCTACCATATTGGTTACTTTAAATTTGGCTTTGTTAACTTGTGAACCACGGCCCGTTTGCACTTTTAAGATGGGGTTGATATCCGTAGTTACTGCTTCCAGCCGGTTATCTTTTCCTTCTTTTATAAAAAAGAATTTGCTGTGAAGTGTGGTGGTTTCAATTTTAAATCGCTTTATGTTGTATTGTAGTTTTTCATTGTCTAAATACACAGCAGTAATTACTTTATCAGCAGCATATTTTTCCAGCAACAATATTTTATCTACATCAAAACGATGCGTTAATTCCTGGTCTATTATTTCATAATTACCATCGGTATAAATAACCAGTAACCGGTCTTCGGCTTCAAACTTACCAAGGTACTCTCCTTTTTCATCTGCATTTAACCGCCCGAATTTATTATCGAACCAGAGTTTTTTTGCATCCAGTGTAGATTTACCAGCTTCTTTAAATTTTACAGATTTAATAGGATATTTAGTTACCTGGTTGCCAATGCTGCCACGCCCTTTTATCTCCAGTTCTTCAAAATAAAATTCAAGTTCTTTCTTTTTAGCACTACAGTTGGGGCTTAAAATAATTTTTACAACTTCGGCCTCACCATTAGGGTTAGCCGAAAAATAAAGAACCCTGCTTTTATCTGATCCTTTGGTAAGATCATATTCTTTATCCCGGGTAATGCCGGTTACATTAAAACGCTTGGCATAGCTTATTCCCGTTTTTCCATCTGCATAAATTAAATTGTAGGTACTGCGTTCATCCGATTTTTGAAACACCGCTACATGCAGAATGTCTTTTCCAATAAATGTTTTTTCCGAAACCTTTACCACTTTCATAATGCCGCCTTTAGTAAAAGCGATGATATCATCCAGCTCTGAAACTTCTGTCACCAGTTCATCTTTCTTTAAACTGGTACCTACAAAACCATCTGCAAAATTTACATAGATCTTAATGTTGGCAATGGCTACGCTTTTGGCCTGTATAATATCAAACTGCTTTATCTCGGTTTTGCGCTCCCTGCCTTTGCCATATTTTTTCAGCAGGTTTTCATAATAAGCTACAGCATAATCCACCAGGTTAGCAAGTTCATTTTTTACCTGTTTGATTTCTGTTTCCAGGTTTTTAATCTGCGCATTCAGCTCATCAATATCCAGCCGGTAAATGCGACGTACAGGTTTTTCTGTAAGCTTAATAATATCTTCTTTGGTAATCTCCCTCTTTAGTAATTTTTTAAAAGGATCAAATGCATTATCAATAGCGCTTAATACCTTCTCCCAGGTTTCATGTTTTTTCTCCAGCTCTTTGTATATCTTTTCTTCAAAGAAAATTTTCTCCAGCGATGTGTAGTGCCATTTTTCCTGCAGCTCTGCAAGTTTTATTTCCAGTTCCCTCTTCAGCAAATCTTTGGTATTATCTGCAGACACCCTAAGCAATTCAGGCACACCCATAAATATGGGCTTGTGATTTACAATAACACAAGCATTGGGCGAAATACTTACTTCGCAATCAGTAAAGGCATATAAAGCATCAATGGTAATATCAGGCGAAATACCCGGCGCCAGTTCTATAAATATTTCAACTGCTGCTGCTGTGTGATCTGTAACTTTTTTAATTTTTATTTTTCCCTGGTCATTGGCCTTTACAATACTTTCCATTAATTGGCTGGTAGTAACAGCAAAGGGTACACTTTTTATGATAAGTGTTTTTTTATCCTGCTCTTCAATAATGGCACGCACTCTTACTTTTCCACCACGCCTACCTTCATTATAATTACTTGCATCCATGGTACCACCGGTTTGAAAATCGGGCAGTACTTCAAATTTTTTTCCTCTTAAATATTTTATTGAAGCATCAATGAGTTCACAAAAATTGTGTGGAAGAATTTTAGTGGCCAAACCTACAGCAATACCTTCTGCTCCCTGTGCAAGCAGCATCGGAAATTTCATCGGCAGTGTTACCGGTTCATTTTTGCGGCCATCATAACTCAGTTGCCATTCTGTAGTCTTCGCATTAAAAGCTACATCCAACGCAAACTTGCTCAGCCTTGCTTCTATGTATCGGGGAGCAGCGGCTTCATCTCCGGTGCGCACATCGCCCCAGTTTCCCTGTGTGTCTATCAGCAAATCTTTTTGCCCCATATTTACCAATGCATCGCCAATGCTCGCATCACCATGCGGATGATACTGCATACTCTGCCCAATGATATTGGCCACTTTGTTATAACGGCCATCATCCATTTCTTTCATAGCATGAAGGATGCGACGCTGTACCGGTTTCATT
>JBKJSJ010000265.1:0-2942 GCA_046595965.1 Ferruginibacter sp. | reverse complement strand
GAGGCGTTGGACCAACTTCTACCTAATGAAATTTACATAGCGAGTGGTGGCGAAATGCGTTGCGCTTATTGGGGAGAAATATTAACCGCCACTGCAAAAAAACGTGGTGCTGTGGGAGCAGTTATAAACGGCTTTTACAGGGATACAGAAAAAGTGCTTGAGCAAGGCTGGCCAGTATTTAGCAGGGGTAGGTATGCCCAAGATTCAGGCGTGCGCACACAGGTAGCAGATTACCGTTGCGGTATTGAAATTGGAGGGGTAAACGTATTACCAGGCGATCTGATTTTTGGCGATATGGATGGTGTTTTAATTATTCCTAAACAATATGAAATAGAAGTAACGATAAAGGCTTTGAAAAAAGCAAGAGGAGAAAAATTAGTGCGTAAAGAAATAGAAAATGGAATGTCAAGTTCTGTAGCTTTTGAAAAGTACGGTATACTTTAATGGGATTTCTAAAGACCCTACTTAATCTCAACGAGTGTTGGAGAAAATATCATTGATATTGTCCAGGTACCAATCAGTTACCATTCAATAATAAACTACGTAAAACCACCATCTTTTTGGTAATTCTATATTTTGCAATTAAACATTAAAATATGAAACTGGGATTAGGTCTTTATAAACACATGTTAAACAAACAGCATTATGATTTTGCAAGGCAATGCGGATGTACACATGTAGTAGTGCATCTTGTTGATTATTTTAATAATGCAAATCAAAGCAATAAAAACAACCAGCCTATCGGAGATGATTATGGCTGGGGCGTAGCGGGAGATCCTCATAAATTATGGACTGTTGAAGAACTGGTTACTCTTAAAAAAGAAATAAATGCCGCTGGATTGGTATTGGAAGCAATTGAAAATTTCGATCCGGCTCACTGGCATGATGTTTTATTGGATGGGCCTAAAAAGAAAGAACAGATAGAAGGGTTAAAGCAAATTATAAGAAATGTTGGTGCAGCCGGAATTCCTGTGATTGGTTATAATTTTAGTTTGGCAGGTGTTTGCAGCAGAACCGAAGATAACTTTGCACGTGGGAATGCTCAATCGGTAGGTATGAACCAGGTGGATGAAAGGCCGGTTCCCAATGGAATGGTGTGGAATATGATATATGATGCAAACGCACCGGCAGGGCACCTTCCAGATATCTCTCATGAAGAACTTTGGCAAAGGCTCACTTATTTTTTGAATGAATTAATTCCTATTGCAGAAGAAGTGGGTGTAACGCTGGCTGCTCATCCGGACGACCCTCCCATGCCCATTGTAAGGCGTACTCCCCGGCTGGTTTATCAGCCTGGATTATATCGAAAATTATTAAATGCCAAACCAAGTAAAAATAATATGCTGGAGTTTTGTTTGGGGTCTATTGCTGAAATGACTGAAGGTGATGTTTATGAAGCAACCAAAGAATATGCAAGCCATATTGCTTATATACATTTTCGTAATATAAAAGGTAAAGTTCCTTTTTATAATGAAGTTTTTTTGGAT
This sequence comes from Ferruginibacter sp., assembly GCA_046595965.1. Classification (GTDB taxonomy): domain Bacteria; phylum Bacteroidota; class Bacteroidia; order Chitinophagales; family Chitinophagaceae; genus Ferruginibacter. The sequence goes on along the minus strand of JBKJSJ010000265.1, from coordinate 1,455 downwards.
GAAGGAGATATTGACATGATTAAAATACTCAAAATACTCAAAGCTGAAAATTATGAGGGGGTATTAATTCCCGATCATACTCCACAAATGAGTTGCCAGGATTCTTGGTATGCAGGAATGGCGTATGCATTGGGTTATATGAACGCTGCATTGAAAATGATTGATAAAGAATAAAAAAATTGGCGAAAAGAAAGTTATCGGTGTTATAAATCAAGAGGATATTTCAATCGAATGTTTATGTGATTTTTGTAAGTTGGTTTGGCTGATATTTTCTGTATTTTTTGCCTTATTAATGATGTTGATATTTTGGAAAAATGTAGTGCAAGTTGATCCCATTACTAAAAGCAAATAGGAGATCAACCAGCATATTTCAATTCCTAAAATGGGTAAAGTAATTTAATTTTTAAATTTAATATATTATCAAGAAATGAGTAAAAAAGTTGTAACCCTCGGTGAAATTATGTTGCGATTAGCAACTCCCGATTTTAAGCGTTTTGTACAGACCGATACTTTAGATGTGACTTACGGTGGAGGTGAAGCAAATGTAGCTGTTTCATTATGTAATTATGGTTTGAACGGAACATTTGTAACTAAAGTACCCAATAACCCAATTGGGCAGTCTGCAATTAATCATTTGCGCCGTTATGGTGTAGATACGCAATTCATTGTAAGAGGTGGAGACCGGTTGGGAATTTATTTTTTAGAAACTGGTGCATCCATGAGAGCATCTCAAGTTGTGTATGACAGGGCAGCTACTTCAATTGCAGATGCAGATGCTTCTGAATTTGATTTTGATAAAATATTTGCTGGGGCTGACTGGTTTCATACCACAGGAATTACACCAGCTCTTAGCGATAAAGCTGCTGCACTTACAGAGGCCGCGTTAAAAGCGGCTAAAGCAAAAGGCATTACGACTAGCATTGATTTAAACTTCCGCAAAAAACTTTGGAGCAAAGAAAAGGCAAGAAAAGTAATGAGCAGCCTTTGTCAATATGTAGATGTTTGTATCGGTAATGAAGAAGATGCTGATACAACCCTAGGATTTGTAGCTAAAGATACAGATGTAAACAGGGGCAAATTAAACCTTGAAGGTTTTAAGGATGTCTTTAAACAAATGAAAGATAAATTCGGATTCAAATTCATCGCTTCTTCACTTCGTGAAAGCCATAGTGCAAGCGATAATGGCTGGAGTGCATTGGTTTATGATGGGACAGAATTTTATCATACCAAGCAATACAATGTACGCATTGTGGATCGTATTGGCAGTGGCGACAGCTTTGCCAGTGGTTTGATTTACGGATTATTAACAGGCATGCCCATGAATGAAGCAGCAGAATTTGGTGTGGCTGCAAGTGCATTAAAGCACACTATTCCTGGCGATTTAAATCATGCTACTTTAAGCGAAGTAAAAGATCTGATGAAAAATGATGGCAGCGGTCGTGTACAACGTTAAAA
>JBKJSJ010000442.1:0-2503 GCA_046595965.1 Ferruginibacter sp. | reverse complement strand
CCTTCTGGTACTTCCACATAAACTTTTTTATTTTTCTGATCCATTTTTATGAGGTTGTTTGCGTGTACAGGTATTAAAGCTTCATTGCCTTTGTATAAAATTGTGATTAATATTTGGTGGGACTGTTCTATTACTTCAATAATTTCACCGAGGTTGGTTTGGCCATCTACCAGATCGTAACCGAGCATGGAGATAGGAGCAGTTTTGGCAGCATATTTATTAAAGTCTTCTGCGGCCATCCATACTTCTTTGGGAGTGAGTTTGCGGGCTATTTCTTTGCTGTTGATGCCTTCCAGTTTTATATATACTTCCTGGTCATTTTTTACAGAAGTACTTTCGATAAAATAAGGCATAAAACTATCTTTAGACTCTTCAATAAAAATGGCCTGCAGATCTTTCAGTGCTGTTTTTGTACCCAGGCTATGCGCCAATACCAACTCACCTCCGAGGCCGTAACTGGCTGCAAATTTTCCTATTTTAAAATACTGACTCATGCCACAAAACCCAATGGGTCTTTATTAAGTTAAATTATGAAGAATTGGATAGATAATGATCACTAATGTAAAGGTATGTGGTTGATTTTAGCCATGCAAATGTGGAAGGGTACATGGGGAATAAAATTATAACCACCAGCATAAAAAATATAAGGATCTAAAATGTTCCTGAATGCTATGCCGTACAAGAGGGCGATGCAACAATGATGCTTAATAAAAAAAAGCCCGGACAAAAAATTTTAATTCTATAAACGAAATCCATTCATCTAAAGATCTGCGGTAGAAAAAAAGTCCCACTAAAATAGCAGGACTTAAGAAAGTAAAGGCAGAGGTAATTATTCTTCTGTCTTAGGTTCTTCTGAAACAACGGGAGCTTCTGCTGCCGGGGCTTCTTCAATTTTTTCTGCAACTTTTCTTACTACAGGTACATTGCGTTTGTCCATGCGAACTTTACGGTTTGCACCAGAACGACGGGCAATATGTGCCTCATGCTCTGAGCTCCATTTGGTAAATTTCTCCATAGCAGTAGCTTCATCAAATAAGCCAAGGCTTACCCCACGAAGCAGATGTTTAAGGAACAGTACTCCTTTGAAAGACAGGATGCGGCGTACAGTATCGGTGGGTTGAGCACCTTTCTGCAGCCAATCCAATGCTTTCTGACGGTCGATCTGGATTGTAGCCGGAACGGTCAGTGGATTGTAAGAACCTAGTTTCTGGATAAATTTTCCATCACGGGGACTGCGGGCATCCGCAATAACGATGAAGTAGAATGGCCTCTTTTTAGAGCCATGTCTTTGCAATCTCATTTTAACAGCCATAAAAAATAGAAATTTTCTTGGTTGTGAATAATAGGGTTTATTTCCTTAAAAAAGGAGGACGAAGATAGGCAGCATTGATTGATAAACCAAACAAATGAACTTTTTTTGGCAAATAATAAAATATTTACTCCGGCTTTCTATGCCCTACCTGGAAAATGCGGGATAAATTAAAACCAAATCTTATATCGCCTTTAAAAAAATCGCCATACGTTTCGGTAAGATAAGCCCGCTCATTCATACCCGTAGCATTGGAGAAATGCAGTTGAAAAACATGCCCACCAGTTTCTATATCAACCCCAACCGATAAGGGATTGGTATTTTGATCTGTAAGCCCGTTCATAGCATGATGATAATCTATTGTAAAAGCCATGCGCCTGCTGAATTTATAACGGGCTCCGCCGCCAAGCCCTACAATATTTTTTTCGGTACCACTAATGGGCATATTGCTGTGAACTAAAATGGGGCTTAATTGCATTGAAAATTTATCATTAAATTTCCTACCGGCAAGCAGTTGCACATAATAAGCAGAGCGGTCTGCAAAATCGGGTTTGATTGCTGCAAAAGATTTTTCGGTCCATACCATTGCCCCGGCGGCCAGTACAATAGAAAGCGGAATATTTTTTTGCCCTATTGTTTGCTGAACGAGTCTTGTTTTTACAAACATATCCAGCTCCTTTCTTAAAGTGCTGCGCCCAATGCCTACAGTAAAATTATCAGAAATACCATAATCAAAACTCATTCTCATAGAAGCCTGGTCTAACCCAAAAAATTCTTTAGCTCCATCATTCAGAAATCCGAAGCGGTGAAGAATTCTAAAATCAAGATTTCCTTTGTGAAGCATTTCTACAGAATGTGCGTTTATAACACGGGTAGATTTGAAAGTGCTGATTACTTTTTGGGTAGTTTTTGCAGAGTCTTTTATTTCATCAAGCAAGGGAGTATCCTGGGAGTAAGCAAAAAAAAGCGGGGAAAACATTAAGGTTAAAAAACATTTTTCCATAATTCTTTTTATGATTAATTGGTTAATAATCCACCGGCATTTATCCAGTCTGTAATGATAGCTTTTTCTCCAGCCGTTAATGAAGGGCCGCCCTGTGGCATATCCCCAATATCTACTGCCCGAACTTTTATTCTTGCCTGAAATTGTACGATGTTACAATCAACTGACCAGTTCATTCCTCCCTGCGAATT
>JBKJSJ010000018.1:0-7779 GCA_046595965.1 Ferruginibacter sp. | reverse complement strand
CCCTCCAGCGTTTCAGCGTATCAAACAATTCTCCGTTTTCAGCATCTGTAAGAGATTGTTTTTTTCCGCTTGCATAAGAGCTGATGTTAAACCGGGGCAAAACAAAGTTGAGCTTATGCCTTAAAAATGATCCTACTTCAAATGGCTGCTTGCAATATTGAATATAATAATGTGCTGTGTAAATGGCCAAAGTAGTTTCCTGCAAAGCTTCTGTAACTGCAGCAGCAGCTTCTTTATGTTCCGTAATTAATGGATGATTTTTTACCTGCGATAAAAGTTCAGCTAGTTTTTTTTCAAAATGATTTGCAGCATCACTTATTCTTTTTTGCAGCGAATTATTTTTTTCTATCACCCCTTCATCTTTCATCAGCAAAGCTATGTGACCAATAAACTTTAACCCCACTGTTTTGTTGGCCATAAACTCCTGCTCAAGATAAAGAACCCAGTCCACACCCTCTTTATTAAATTTTTCACTCTGTGCTTTTAATTGAAATAATAAATGAGAGATGGCTGTATAAATTTCTTTGAAAGAAAAGATTTCTTCGAGCAGTTGTTGTGTAAAAACCTGCCTTGCTCCGGAAAATCTTTCTGCCAGGGAACCTTTATGTGTAAGCGCCTGCTGGCCTTTAACTACATGCTGATTGCTGTAAATAGCAGCAGAAGGAATTTTTGATAAAAGCACAATACCATTAAGACTGGTGCAGCGGCTAAGTGCCACATACACCTGGCCGCTGCTGAATGCGGCCCCGGCATCTATCATAACTTTCTCAAAAGTGAGCCCCTGGCTTTTGTGAATGGTAATCGCCCATGCAAGCCTTAAAGGAAACTGTATAAATGTACCCAGGGTTTCCTGCTCCAGTTTTCCATCTGTTCTGTTTAAAGTGTAGCGGGTATTCTCCCAGGTTTCTTTACAAACATTAATATCAAAACCATCTGCCTCCACAATAATATTATCATCTTCCAATGATTTTATTACACCAATCTTTCCATTAAAATATCTTTTAAATACGTTATCATTTTTTAAAAACATTACCTGTGCACCTACTTTTAAAACCAAGGCAGCTTCTGCCGGGTACATGTGGGGAGGAAAATCCTCTGACACTTCTGCATTGTAAGTAAAGGGAGTTTTTAATAATTGTTGCAGCTCACGGTTATTAATACCATCTGCCTGGTTGTTGTGAGAAGTAAGCGTAATAAATTTTTCTTCTAAGCTGGGTCTAAAATCCGGATGGTATCTCATGTGCAGGTCTTCATAATCATCTGCATCCATATCGTTGTTTCTAACTTTATTTAATAAGCGTACAAACGAATCTTCTTTTTGCCGGTAAATTTTATTAAGCTCAATTAATAAAGGCATCTGCTCCCTTATGATCATACTGTCAAAAAAGAAAGGCGATGCATAATATTCCTGTAGTATGCTCCACTCATGATTTTGTGCTACTGGTGGCAACTGGTACAAATCACCAATGCATAACAACTGCACGCCACCAAAAGGCATGGAATGGTTTCGGCGCACAGATCTTAAAATAGTATCTATGGCATCCATCACATCTGCCCTTACCATACTTATCTCATCAATTACAAGCAGCTCCATTTTGCGTAGCAGTTGCTGGCGCTGTTTATTAAACTTCATCTTACCCAGCAGTTCTTCTTTATTATTTTTTGTGGGCAAAAAGGGAAAAAAAGGTAGTTGAAACAAACTGTGCAGGGTTACACCACCGGCATTTATAGCCGCCACACCTGTGGGCGCTGCCACCACTATATTTTTAGCGCAATGCACTTTTAAGTATTTTAAAAATGTGGTCTTGCCTGTTCCCGCTTTCCCTGTAAGAAATATATTTTCACTCGTCTCTGTAACAAACCCGTATGCCAGGTCAAAGACTTCATTTCTTTCAATGTTGATATTTGTTTCCACGCTGATAATAGTTTTGTGTAAAAATACAAGATGTTTAAGATTCCCGCAGATATCACAGATGATCACAGAAAAAAGTATTGAAGCTATTTTATAGTTGTTTTACTTTTTTAAAAATGGTTAAGATTCCCGCAGATATCGCAGATGATCGCATAAAAAGTATTGAATCTTTTTTTAAAGTTGATTTACTTTTCTAAAGATGTTATCATTGATATTATCAGTATTAAAGTTAACCAGAATACCCAGTTTTTTATCTGATAATCTTAGATAGGTGATTACCTGTTTATGATGTACCTCAGAAATACGTTCAATTGATTTTAGCTCAACAATTACTTTATCAGCAACAAGTAAATCTATCTTAAATCCAATATCAAACTTTTGATTATCGTAAATAACAGGTAATGGGACTTCCATCATTACAGACAAGCCAGCTTTTTCTAATTCGTATTTCAAAACGTGCTTGTAAACATTTTCAAATAAACCAGGGCCAAGTCTTTTAAAAACTTTTAAAATAGTACCTCTGATTATATATGATATTTCATTTTCTGTCATGGTAATTTATTTTAATCGTTAATAGAATTTATTCCGCAGATGGTCGCAGAACAAATCTATGGATGGTAAATAAGTTTTAACAAATATTAGTTTCTACTAAAATTTATATTCGATCATCCACAGGAAATATTTTGATAATCCCGCAGATGGAGCAGATGAACACAGAAAGGAAAAAATGTTTTAATTTTTACTAAAAAATATCCTTATACTCATCTGCGAAAGTCTGCGCCATCTGCGGGAAAATTATGCTGCTGTTTTTCCGCCCAGCATCAGCAGCTCATTTACCTGTATTTCCGTAATGTACTTTTTGTTGCCTTCCTTATCCATGTAATTGCGGTTTACCAGTTTGCCTTCAATGCATACTTCTGCTCCTTTTACCAAAAACTTTTCGGCAATATCTGCAACGGAACCCCAGGCTATTAAATTGTGCCACTGAGTTTCCGTTACTTTTTCACCTTTAGCATTGCGGTAGCTTTCGTTGGTGGCTACACTAAAACGTACCAGCTTTTTTCCGCTTTCTGTGTTGCGTACTTCCGGTGCGTTACCTAAATTTCCAATCAGTTGAACCTTGTTTTTTAATGCGAACATAGCTGTAAAATTTGTGCTCATCCTTTATGGGTAGAGCGGTTTAAAAATTGATTTTTGTTTTGCTGATAAAAACATTCATTCCATTTCATCAACAACACAAAGGAACAATCGCAACAAGATCATATTCGTATTTTAATTATTTATAGACGGATATAGCCGTTTGTAAACGCTTGTACTTGTAAAATATAGTCTGTATCTTTTGCTGCAAATCAATACCAGATTGTATGACAACGACTACCGAACCCCGGCTATGCCTTAGTTGTAATAAACCAGTAAAAGGGCGTACCGATAAAAAATTTTGCGATGATTACTGCCGTAACAATTACAATAATCAACTCAAAGCAGACAGCAGTAACCAGGTAAGGAACATAAATAATACATTGGGAAAAAACAGGCGCATACTGGAAAATTTATTTTCCGCCGGAGAAGAAATGGCCAAAACCACCAAGGATAAATTATTGCAAAAAGGATTTCAGTTTAAATACATAACACATACTTATACCAATAAAAAAGGAAATACTTATTATTTCTGTTACGATCTCGGCTACCTGCCGCTGGATAATGACTGGTACCTGCTGGTAAAAAGAAAGGAGGAATAAGAGCGGCAAATATTTTAAAACATATAATTTATCTTTACAGCAATCAGCAACTATGAGTACATTAACCATCACTACTATACAAACCAATCTTTACTGGGAAGATAAAGAAGCCAACCTGCGTATGCTGGAAGATAAATTCCGCAATATAGAAGAGCCCACAGAAATTATTATTCTTCCAGAAATGTTTAACACCGGCTTTAGCATGCAGCCCCGCTTATTGGCCGAAACAATGGAGGGCGAAACTTTTCAGTGGATGAAAGCAATGGCCGCCAGCCAGAGAGTTATATTGGCTGGAAGTATAATTATAGAAGAAGAGCAAAAATTTTACAATCGTTTTATCTGGATGCTGCCCAATGGGCAATATGGTTATTACGACAAGCGACACCGTTTTGGTTTTGCCGGGGAAGACCAGCATTATACAGCCGGCAATAAAAGAGTAATTGCTTCGGCAAAGGGCTGGAAAATAAACCTGCAGGTTTGTTATGATCTTCGTTTTCCCGTTTGGGCAAGGCAACAAGCCTCCTCTCAATCTGCCACGCCGGGGGAAGAGAAACCTCTATCTCTTGAATATGATCTTTTAATTTATGTAGCCAACTGGCCACAGCGCCGCAGCCATGCATGGAAAACTTTGTTGTGTGCAAGGGCAATAGAAAACCAATGTTATGTGATAGGTGTTAATCGGGTAGGCAAGGATGGAAATGATATTTATCACAGCGGAAACAGTATGGTGATAGATCCGTTGGGTGAAGTGCTCTATCACATGGCTGATGAAGAAGATACTTTTACCATTACCCTGCAAAAAGATCATTTGGATACCGTGCGCAATAAATTTCCTTTCTGGAAAGATGCGGACGATTTTAATATTAGTTTATAGAGTTTATGGACAAACGGCAATATTGCGGTGCTATATGAATGTGAATAATATCAAAGCTTTTCATTTCAGCATTGTAGCAACCCCACCCAATGACTATTATCTAATGTCCATTTAAAATAATCTCCCTCACCACTTTCATTTTATAATCTATTCCCTTTATCAGTGCATCATAATTAGTACCGATATACAAATCGGGTGGTATGCCCGTACCTTTCGTAAAAACATGTTTGTATTGCACCACCTTGTATAGTGGAAGCCTCACCGTATTTTTTGTATTGGGTAGTTTAATGTCTGGAATTAAAATGCCACTGTTTCCGTACCAGCCGCCGCCTGTTTCTTCTCCCAATAAAACAATACCACTTTTTCCTTTTACTGCATTACAAAATAGTGCAGAAGCAGAAAATGTGGGGCCATTGGTAAGTACATAAACATTCCCATTAAAATGGTTTTGTTTTTTGGTTTGATATAATTTTTTTTCCATCAAACCCAAATGATACAAACCATCTTTATTTTTTTTGCTTATGAAAAACATTTCAATATTAGTGAGCCAGCCATTCTTTATATAGCGGGTAAACTTGCCAAGTCCTCTGCTGGTTGCGTAGGCGGTATCGCAAACTTTAAAAGGAGTTCGTGAAATATACCTGGTAAGTAAAGTAGAAGCCCACACTTTGCCGCCACCATTACTGCGAATGTCTAATACCAGGTTCTTAATATTTTTTTGTTTTAATTCACTGAATGATTTTCTAAAAAAACTTCTAAGCCTTCCCTTGCTAAAAGTATTTAATGTTATAGTAGCCAGTATGCCCGAACTATCTGTAAGCATTGTTCTAAGCCGGTTGATTTTTTTTTCTTTTGGTCTGGTTGGTTTTTTAATAATAATCTTTTTTCCCGTACTGTCTTTTTTTGTAGAATCTTTTATGGGAGTAAACAATGGAACGACGGTAGATTTTTCTTTTCCGGTTGAGTCTAAATAGGTAACTGTATATTTTTTGCTCAACCCATAAATATTTCTGTGATAGTAAGGAAAGTTGGCACTTAGCCTTATGTAATTCACATTATTGGCATACCCGTCTTCTGGCAGATATTCAAACATTTTTTTAACCTGTTCTGCGTTTCTAATTCCGTTTACAGATGTAACCAAAGTGCCACGTTTAAAAAGACTGTCTTTTCTATTAAGGTTAGTCAAAACAGCCATGGTATCGTTCCATACTTTAAAATATAATGGAAAAGAAGGAAGCTGCTTGCCCCTTGCCCATTTTTGGTAAGCCTTGCTGCTGCCTACGCTGGTATGGCCGCAATGTATTTTATCTACCAGGGGAGCAAGAATATGCCAGGCAAACTGCTGTTCCGTCATACTATCAGGAATAGAACGGTAATATTTTTCAAAATAAAAATTCATACTGTCTTTGGGAGTGTACCAATAAAGGGCAGGATGTTTTTTTTCTAAAATGTTTTTCAGCAACAGAAAGTCTTGTCGCAGCAACTGCTGCGGAAATTTTTTAGCGGGTGAATAGTTTTTATTGACCGCACAGGAAAGCAGCAAACTGCATACAACAATAATAAAAGGGATAATTTTTTTATTCATACCGGGTAAACAACAATAATAACAATAACGGAAATTAAATCTATTTATGATAATGAAATGAGATTGTATGTTAGATGGCAAAAAGATAAAAATGCTTAACTCACTAAAGCAGCCTGCAATTGTAAAATATCCTTTTCATCATTATACAAATGTGGCGAAAGCCTGATAACATTTCCCCTTACAGAAACTACCACTTTTTTATGTGCAAGATGCTGCTGCACCTGCTCCAGAGAAAGCCCTGCAGGCAGCCTGCATCCAAAAAGATGTTGGGCTCTATAGTTTTCATCTTCCAGCCAAAACCCATGATCTACAAGTGTTTTAATTAGAGGTTGCGTAAGGATGTTACAATATTCCTGGATGGACTCCGGGGTCCATTTCAATATTTGTGTAAGCGATGCCTTTAGCATAGGAAGATTTATAAAGTTGCTGAATTCCCCCATATTGTAGGGGGCGGCCAGTGGTTTATATGCCGGTGTTGCATCATAATTTACCAATGCCCTAAAGTTTTCGCTGCCCGTTCGGTTTAGCCAGCTTTCTTCTATAGGAATACCATTGTCAAAGTATTCGCCAAAAAATGCCAGCCCAGATGTATAAGGACCCAGCAGCCATTTGTATCCGGCACAGATTAAAGCATCTACTTTATATTTTTTTACATCAAAGGGCATTGCACCTACAGACTGTGTGCCATCTACTACAAATAATGCGCCCACTTCCTTTGCCCTGTTTCCTATGGCTTCCAAATTAAAGAGGGTGCCATCCGCCCAGTGGATAGATGATATATTAATTAATGCCGTACCGGGCGTAATTGCTTCCAGTAGTTTTTCATTCCATTGTTTAGCTCTTCCCTCTTTTACTTCTGGTGCCTTTACTGTTATTAACTCCATGTTATACTCCTGGCACATACGATGCAATGAATATACATCACTGGGAAATTCTTCATGCACCGTTATAATTTTTTTACCGGCAGCAGGTTTCATATTACGGGTAACAATGCCCATACCATAAGAAGCAGAAGATATTACAGCAATTCTCCCCGGCTCTGCATTTACCAATCGCCCAAAAAGATTGCGTACTTCCTCAGCATCTTCAAAAAAATCGGCCGCAGAAACCAGTGAAGGGTTTCTTTTTTTCTGCATTCCCTTAATACCTGCTTCTTCTACCGATTTTAAGAGCGGCCCCATGTAAGCACAATTAATATAATGCATAGACGCATCTAATGAGAATAGTTCTTTTTGGCAATGGAGCATGTAGTAAAATAGTTAAGAAATAAAATAGTTAAAGCAATCATCACACAGTATCAATATTATTGACAATTTGTAATATATGCGAATTATCAGAATAATATTAAAGGTTGTTTTCCAACACTGCAATTTTTTCTTCTTCTTTTTCTAATAAAAATTCCATTCCTTTTTGCTCTGTTCCATTTACCAATAATTTTACTGCATTGGTTTCCTGTTTTATTTCTATTTGGTAAGTCTGAGTTTGGGTGCGGTAAATTATTTTTACAGTTGGCCATTCTACAGGCATGCATGGTGTAAACAGTAAACGATTCCCTTCCCGTTTCAACCCTACAAACGATTCTAAAATTAATTGATACATCCATCCGGCAGAACCGGTGTACCAGGTCCAGCCGCCACGGCCTTTGTGCATTGGTTCTGCATACACATCT
>JBKJSJ010000017.1:0-3452 GCA_046595965.1 Ferruginibacter sp. | reverse complement strand
GGCTCAATGGTAAATACCATTCCTGCTTTTATAGGTTCTGTTCTGGTGCCCAGATCATGCACATCTATACCGAGGTGATGAGAGATACCATGATACAAATATTTTCTGTAGGCTCTGTTTTCAGGGTCTTCATTTTTAATTTCTGATTTTTTCAGAAGCCCTATTTTTTGAAAAATGATGGTTGCTTCATCGCCCACTTTTTCTGTATAATCAATAATGCTGATGCCTGGTTTTAAAATACTGGCTGCATAATGATGTAGGTGAAGGCATGCATTGTAAACCGTTTTTTGTCTGCGGCTAAATTTACCATTTACAGGAATGGTACGGGTAAGATCGGCACAATAATTTCCGTACTCTGCACCAAAATCCATTAAAATTAATTCGCCGTCTTTACACTCCCGGCTATTCTCTACATAATGCAGGGTTCTTGCCCTGTCGCCACTGGCAATGATACTTCCATAAGCCGTACCGGTGGCTCTTTGTTTTAAAAACTGGTGATATATTTCTGCTTCGATCTCATACTCCATTACACCTGGTTTTATAAACTGCAATAAATGCCGGAAAGTATTGTCTGTAATATCAATTGCCTTTTGCATTACTTCTACTTCCAATACAGTTTTTATTCCTCTTAAATCTTTTAAAATTTTGGCGCTACGCCTGTAATTATGTAACGGAAAACGCTGCTTCATCATTTCTGCATAGCGGTAATCTCTTACCGGAACTATATTTGCTTTGCGGTCGTTTTCATTACTGTTTAAATAAATAGTATCGGCCCAATGTATCCAGGGTTGCAGTGTACCGTCAAGTGTATCTAACCAAATAATAGTTTTAATACCAGAAATGGCTGTGGCTTCGTTTACCCTTAACCGGTGGCCATCCCATTTTTCTTTTAATTCATTGGGCCGTACCAATACCAGTACTTCCCTGTATTTAGCATCCGGATTACCAGGATATAAAATAAGCATGCTGTCTTCCTGCTCAATACCTGTAAGCCAGATCATATCGCTATTTTGCTTAAACTTATATAATTGATCGGCGTTGGTGGGCAATTCATCATTGCTGTTGAAAATGGCAATGGCATTTTTTTCCATTTGATCTGTAAACCTTTTGCGGTTTTGAACAAAGATGTCGGAGTTGAGTTGCAGGTATTTCATTAATTTAAATTTGAGTATGATGCAAACAAATATTAGCAGAGAATTAAAGTGTGCTGCAATATACGTTTTAAATATTTTTTGATGCAGGCACCAACATTTAAAAAAATAAAATAAAAATATTACCCATTTAACAGAAAGGGCAAATGACCGGATTTCATTTAAAAAACCAACCCGGTTTCCAGATTTTTACCAATGAATTTATTCATCTGCTAAACAACGGTAGCTTATTTTAGGTACTGCTTGTATTTTTTAGAAATTTTGAAATACTACCTTTGAGGCCTTAACAAAAATGATTGCTATGTCAGTATCTACGATGCCTGAAGCCCCCATGCTGGCTTTAGGTGAAATGGGTTTACATTGTACCCAATCTATAAATTATCAGTTATCACCTGCAGAACTTAGTGACCAAACCGTAAAAAGAGGCGAGGGCGTTTTAAATGATACGGGAGCCCTTGTAATTAAAACCGGAAAGTTTACAGGCAGAAGCCCTAAAGACAAGTTTACTGTAAAGGATGCACTAACAACAGATACTGTGGACTGGAATGATTTTAATATTCCGCTGGAAGAAAAATATTATTTTCAGTTAAAAGAAAAAATGATTGCTTACCTCAATGAAAAAGAAATATGGATAAGGGATTGCTATGCATGTGCGGATGAAAAGTTTAAACTTAGCCTGAGAGTAATTAATGAGCAACCTGCTCATAATCTTTTTTGCTGCAATATGTTCATCCGGCCTCTGGAAAAACAACTGGAAACTTTTAAACCGCATTGGCATATTTTACAGGCTCCGGGCTTTAAAGCTAATCCTGCAGAAGATGGAACCCGTGGAGAAAATTTTGCTGTAATAAGTTTTACGCACAAAACTATTTTAATTGGTGGCACGGGTTATACCGGGGAAATGAAGAAAGGTATTTTCTCTATGCTGAATTTTGTATTACCCGTTCGTGCAAATATATTGAGCATGCACTGCAGTGCAAATATGGGTAAGGACGGGGATACAGCAATCTTTTTTGGCTTGAGTGGTACTGGTAAAACCACCCTGAGTGCAGACCCTAACCGCATGCTGATTGGAGATGATGAACATGGCTGGACGGATGAGACCGTATTTAATTTTGAAGGTGGTTGTTATGCTAAAACCATTGACCTGAGCGAAGAGAAAGAACCGGAAATTTTTCAAGCCATCAGGCCGGGAGCATTGGTAGAGAATACTACTTTTATAGAAGGCAGTAATACCATTGATTTTGCCAGTAAAAAGATAACAGAAAATACAAGGGTAAGTTACCCCTTGAGTTATATAAGCAATGCAATGGAACCTTCTGTGGGCAAAACTCCAAAAAATATTTTCTTTCTTACTGCCGATGCTTATGGTATTCTACCTCCTATAAGTAAATTAAATCCGGGACAGGCCATGTACCAATTCATTAGCGGATACACTGCAAAAGTAGCAGGCACCGAAGCAGGAATAACAGAGCCCAAAGCTACTTTCAGCGCTTGTTTTGGTGCCCCTTTTTTACCCTTGCATCCGGGTAAATATGCAGCTATGCTGGGTAAAAAAATGAAAGAACACAAAGTAAATGTGTGGATGATAAATACCGGCTGGAGTGGTGGCCCTTATGGTGTAGGACAAAGGATGAAACTGGGTTATACAAGAGCTATGATTACTGCTGCACTGGAAGGTAAATTAGACAATATAGAATATGTGGCACACAGAACTTTTGGTATGATGATGCCTAAAGAATGTCCAAATGTTCCTTCTGAGTTGCTGAGTCCAAGATATGCATGGGCCGATGAAAATGAATATGACAAAAAAGCGAAAGAACTTGCAGCGATGTTTGTAAAGAATTTTGAAAAATATGCTAGTGGTGTAGAAGAAGAAATTCTGGCTGCAGCGCCGATGGTTTAGAAGATTTAAAACGTTTAAGGTTTTACGTTAGAGGCTCCGGTAATTTACCGGAGCCTCTGAGTTTTTTGTACCATTTACCTATTGCATAAAATGAATCTTTAAAATACCATTTCAGGAATAACCCCTTCCACAATTAATTTACCCTCTGTCTTTTCAATTATCTCTTCTACAGTAACACCCGGTGCTCTTTCTAATAATTTAAATCCATTGGCGGTTACTTCAATTACTGCCAGGTCGGAAACAATTTTTTTTACACATCGTACGCCCGTTAGCGGTAGCGAACAGGAGGCAAGTAATTTACTTTCTCCTTTGGGGTTTGTATGCATCATTGCTACAATAATATTTTTGGCACTTGCCACCAGGTCCATTGCACCACCCATTCCCTTTACCATTTT
>JBKJSJ010000299.1:0-11601 GCA_046595965.1 Ferruginibacter sp. | reverse complement strand
TGAAGATCTGAAACCTGTTCTCTGGAGAAACCCAGGAGAAATTCCAGACATAAATATCATCTATGTAACCATTTTTATCATCGTCTATTTTATTACCTGGAATTTCTCCTGGGTTTCTCCAGAGAACAGGTTTCAGATCTTCATGCAAAGTATCAATGCCACTGTCTATAACAGCCACAATGATTTTTTTACTTTTAATATTTTTTGATTGCACAAAGCTGTATGCCTTATCAAGGCTGATACCGGGAAATCCGTTTTTGCTTTCATCCAGCAGGTGCCAGTTTTTAGGAACGACGGTTTTTTCTTTTACATTATTTCCTTGTGCAGATACAGCACCACTTAGCAGAAGGGCTGCTATCAGCGGTAAGAAAGAGTTTTTCATCATACTTTAAAAATTAATTGGGTACGAAAATAGATTGTTTTAATAAACCAGCCTTATCAGTTATTATTTTTTGGCTAATATTTTACAAGTCAAATCTGATTCCCTGGGCCAAAGGTAATTTATCAGTATAATTTATGGTGTTTGTTTGCCTGCGCATATACACTTTCCAGGCATCGCTGCCACTCTCCCGTCCGCCACCGGTTTCTTTTTCTCCACCAAAAGCGCCTCCAATTTCTGCACCCGATGTACCAATGTTTACATTGGCAATACCACAGTCGCTGCCGGCAAAAGATAAAAATTCTTCGGCTTCTCTAAGATTATTGGTAATGATGGAAGATGATAAACCCTGTGGTACCCCGTTTTGCAGTGCAATTGCTTCTTCTATTTTTTTGTATTTCATGATGTATAAAATAGGGGCAAAGGTTTCGTGTTGCACAATGTCAAAATTGTTTTTTGCTTCAGCAATGCAGGGTTTTACATAACAGCCACTTTCATATCCTCTGCCTTTTAACACTCCGCCTTCTACTATAAAATTCCCTCCTTCTGTTTTACATTTTTCAATTGCAGCCAGGTACATATTTACCGCATCTTTATCAATAAGGGGTCCCACATGATTTTTCTCCAGCAATGGGTTTCCTATTTTCAACTGGCTGTAAGCCTGCACTAATTTTTCTTTAAATTTATTGTAAACTTTTTCGTGAATAATAAGCCTGCGGGTAGTTGTGCAACGCTGACCAGCAGTGCCCACTGCACCAAATGTGGCGGCTACCATGGCTATACCCAGGTCGGCTTCCTGCGAAATAATAATGGCATTATTGCCTCCCAGCTCCAGTAAACTTCTGCCCAATCTCTGGCCTACTGCTGCTGCAACTGCTTTACCCATACGTGTGCTGCCGGTAGCAGATACCAGGGCAATACGGTAATCATTGCTCATCCATTCGCCTACATCTCTTCCACCAATTATCAATCCGCTAACGCCTTCGGGTACAGCATTTTTCTTAAAAACATATTGAATAATTTTCTGGCAGGCTACAGCGCACAAGGGTGTTTTTTCGCTGGGCTTCCAGATGCACACATCGCCGCAAACCCATGCCAGCATACTGTTCCAGCTCCATACCGCCACCGGAAAGTTAAAGGCAGAAATTACTCCCACAATTCCCAGGGGATGGTACTGGTCATACATGCGGTGGCCCGGCCTTTCGCTGTGCATGGTTAGGCCATGTAACTGGCGGCTGAGTCCTACGGCAAAATCGCAGATGTCTATCATCTCCTGCACTTCGCCCATTCCTTCCTGCAAGCTCTTGCCCATTTCGTAGCTTACCAATTTGCCCAGGGCTTCTTTATTATTTCTTAATTCGTTACCAATCTGTGTTACTATTTCTCCCCGTCTGGGTGCAGGCCACTGCCGCCATTCTACAAAAGCCTGTTGCGCTTTTTCTACCACTATATTATATGCATTTTTATCTGCACCGGTAACTATAGCAATTTCTTTTCCATCTACGGGTGAGTAAGAAGTAATTTTTTCTCCCTTAGATTTAATCCATGCCAGGCCAGTAGATACTCCGGGGTTGTTGGCATTAATACCAAGGTCTTTTAAAAAAATTGTCATGAGTTGTAATGTTTGGGCTGCAATTTACAGGATTAAATTTTTCCTGGTCTTCAGTGTTTTTTTTGCCCCTTCAAAAAGCGTGCAGGCACAACGTACACTAATTATCAGCAATGAGTTTCGTTATGCATGGCAAGTTATTTTTCATCTTCTTAAAATGAAAGGGAAATACCTGCAGTGGTCCAGCTACCGGGCATTTTGCTACCCAGCAAATCGCTATAGCGGATATTGCCAATATTATTAATGGCAATTAATGCAGTCATCAATTTAAAAGTATAACTCAACTTTGCATTTACCAGCCAGTAGTTTTTACTTATTGCTGCATTGATGCCCAGAGCCTGTTGTGGTTTTCTTTCTTTATAAATACTTGTAATACCCAACCCTAAATTTTTACAGGAATACAGCACTGTATGCTGCAGTAAAGTTTTAGCATGAGAAATAATGTAAAAAGAAGGAATAGAATCGGAACTGGTAGAATGAAGAAAAGTGGCAGATGTATTTACAGTCAACTGTTGGTTTGCTGCAAAGGAGTAGCTGTACTGCATTTCTAATTCCACACCGGAAGTATTTACTTTTTTTATATTTTTTGCAAGAGCATAAGTACCTGTGGGATTCAGGTTTGTTTTGCGTGGCATGGCAGTATAGGGGGTGGTTACCCAATCTATTACATTATCCTGGTTGCGGTAAAAATAGGATCCAGAAAATTTAAATGATTTTAAAAACAGGTCGGCACCTGCTTCGTAACTCCAGGAATTTTCTGCCTGCAGATCGGGGTTGCCAATGCTGCCGCTGTTTACAATTGTTTTGTTGTAATTGTTGTATCGCTCTGTAAAGTCTGCGCTGCGTATGGCTCTCCCTGCACTGGCTCTTAATGAAATATTTTTTAAGCGATAGACAAGGTTTAGCTGTGGCAATAATTCTGTACCATAGTTTTTATCATTTACTATTCTTAACGCAGGGTTGATAGAAAATTTATTTAAGGTATAAATGAAAGATCCAAAAGCTGCTGCATTGCTATTGTTATGATTGCCCCGGTCATTGGAACGTATATTTTTTTGCTCAGCTACTACCCCGTAATTGTAAAATAATTTTTGCGATAAAGTTTTTGTATGAACATATTGCAAAGTTACCAGGCCCGATTTATTATCATTGGCAATGGCTGCCGGGTTATAAACATAATGATCGGAAGTATTTTTATAAGCAATGTCTATTTCATCTGTAGCGGTTTTATTGCTGTGTTTTAGTTTGGCATGATTCCACCAGGTATTTACTTTTTCTGTAGCGGTATCACTTTTAAAGCTGGTGTAAAAATTTTGTGCAGCAAAATCCCTGCTGTCGTAACTGCTGTGTACAAAAAGGTTCCAGCTTTTATTCAAAGAAAATCCTGCGTTGGCAGATATGCCATTGTTGTGAAAATATCCCCTGTTTTTTCCTCTTAATAACTGGCCAGTGGCGTTGGTTGTTTGTGCAGCTATAGAGTAATTAGTGTGCTGGCTGGTTTGCTGAAATCCTGCACTGGCAGCAAGATATCCATACTCACCAGCCGATATTGCTGCATTGCTTTTTGAAGACTTTTCTTTTTTAAAAGCTGCAAAAGTTTTACTGATGATATTAATAACACCACCTACAGCTTCGGAGCCGTACATGGCTGCTGCAGGACCTTTAAGAATTTCTATGCGTTCTATCTGCGAAAGCACAATAGGAAAATATGCAGAAAAATGCCCTGTAATAGGATCATTTAATTTAATGCCATCCATTAAAACCAATACCTGCTGAAAAGTGCCGCCTCTAATTACAATGTCTGCCTGTGCCCCTGCAGGGCCACGCTGCTGCATTTCTACGCCGGATGTATATTTCAATAAATCATCCAATGAATTTACCGGCAATTTGTTAAGAAGTTTGCCATCAATAACGGTAATGGATCTACCGGTTTCAGAAATTTTCTGATTGGTTCGGGAGCTGGTAAAGCTGAGCGGATCGAGGTTTACAACATTTTGAGCGGAAGTATAAAAAGCCGGAAAAATAAATGCGGCTAAAAAAAGTTTCTTCATAATTTAATTTTGATGCCGCAAAAGTAGGGGGAGCCGGATATATAACAACTATTTTTTATTGATATTATTAATCATTACTAAAAAGATAAAATTATAAAGCAGCCTGCAGATAGGCAATTTCCTAAACCTCTAAACCGCTAAACTTCTAAACCTCTAAACCACTAAACTTCCAAGTCATCAATACTGTTCTTTTTCATTAGGAAAATCGCTGCTCTTTACGTCTTTAATATATTGATGCACGGCACCGGTTATCAATTCGTTCATATTTAAATACTGGCGTAAAAATCTTGGTTTAAATTCTGTGTTAATGCCCAGCATATCATGCATTACCAATACCTGACCATCGCAGCCGCCGCCTGCGCCTATGCCAATGGTAGGTATATGTATAGATGAAGAAACCTGAGTAGCCAGCGTAGCCGGAATTTTTTCCAGTACAATCCCAAAGCAACCGGCTTCCTGCAGTATCAGGGCATCTTTTTTTAATTTATCTGCTTCTTCTTCTTCCCTGGCTCTTACGGTATAAGTGCCAAATTTGTAAATGCTTTGTGGCGTAAGGCCAAGGTGACCCATTACCGGTATGCCGGTATCTACAATGCGTTTAATAGATTCTGCTACTTCGGCACCGCCTTCTAATTTTACAGAATGACCACCGGTTTCTTTCATAATGCGGATGGCAGAATTAAGTGCTTCTTTAGAATTTCCCTGATAACTGCCAAAGGGCATATCTACCAGCACCAGGCATCTTTCCACACCACGCACTACACTTTGTGCATGATAGATCATCTGGTCTAAAGTTATAGGCAGAGTAGTTTCGTGCCCTGCCATTACATTGCTGGCACTATCGCCCACCAGGATGATATCAATACCCGCAGCATCAAATATTTTTGCAAAAGAAAAATCATACGCCGTTATCATGGAAATTTTTTCTCCGCCGGCTTTCATCTTCTGGAGTGTGTTGGTAGTAATTTTTTTTATTTCTTTATCTACAGGCATAACACTAAAATGTTTAGGATGAAAAGGACGAAGGGGAGATGGCTCTGCATTAGAATAAAACAAGTCCTGAAATTTCGCCTGGGCTGTAAATGTAGTAAGAATTATTATTGCAGCATTATTTTTAGTATCGGGCTTGCCAGCCCATCCAGTTGGCCGTTGTTCCATTTGTGTGCATACAACACAAGCTGCTCAATAGTATTGAACACAATATTTTTTTTAGCTTTATAAAACCAATGCTGTATAATTTCTACTCCTGTAATAGAACTAAGCTCCAGTGGTTGGTCTTGCTGCGTAAGAATTTTATAAGCAGTAATGTTGCCCTCCGCATCGTATTGTGGAATATTTATTTGCTGGGTATCCACCAGTGTTTTATTAATTTTTTCAAAAGGAATTTTTATTGCTGAGTCTGCCCTGTAAATTTCATACTGCTTTTTGTGCAGGTGTGGCCACAATGCCTGCAGCAGGTTTTGTGCATACAATTGCTTGAGCATATTTTTACTGGTATCTAACCGCATCATTGTTTTAGTGCTGCCCAGCAGTTGTACTTTTTTCTTTAGGGAAGCAGCCGTTTTGCGTTGTTTATTAAAAGCAGTATTAAAAACATTTGCCACACCAAGCTTTTCGCCCCAACTGGTATAGACTGAATATTTAGGCGAAACCCAGGGGATATAGGATTTAAGACGGCCTGATTGTAAGTAAAGGATCTGTTGAATTTCTACCAGGTCATTTGTTTGGGCATCAAAATAATAGGAAGAAAATAAAGGATTGTCTGCATAAGCCATAATCTCACTTACATTACCCTGGGCATCTATCCTTGTAATTTTGTTATCAGGGGCAATCCTGCTGATGACAGCATCTTTAGAGGCATAATTAATTTTGCTGATATTTTTATCATCCTCTATACTGCTGACTTTTATTTGTGCGGCATTAAATTTATTTCTTAAGATGAGGCTAAGATTGGGGTTTGCAAAATGAAAAGTATCATTCATATTGACCGCCCACTGCACCGATTTATTTTCAATAAATTTGGTAAACATGTTTTGAGAAAAACTCGTTTGCCAAAGAAGGCTGATAATTAAAGAAGCAATTATTTTTATCATAAATGATAAACGAAAATTTTTAAAGATTTGTGTGTTTCAAAATGTGAAATTTTCTGGAACGAAGTTTTATTAAACTCCTAAATCTTAAACCCCTCAGCCCCTCTAATTATTTTTCATTTCTTCCCATAAATGCTGCACAAGGCCATCTACCAAACCAATTTTGGGTACATAAATTTCTTCGGCACCCGCCCAGCGCATGGCATTAATATAAATAGAAAGCGCCGGCACAATTACATCCGCCCTATCTCTGCGCAGGCTGTAGCGGGTAATTCTTTCTTCCAGCGGAAAAGCTTCCAGCTCTTTATGGTAATCTCTTAAGAGCTCCAGCGACAGAGGTTTGCCGTCTTTCTTTTTACTCAATGAAAAAACTTTGTTGATGTTTCCTCCGCTACCAATAGCCACCACTGCTTTTTGTCCACGGGTTACGGCTTTGATGGCATTTTTCATTTCATCCCAATGGTTTTCTTCTACCAGGTTTTTTAATATCCGGATGGTACCAATGTTAAATGAATTTTTAAATATGAGTATGCCATTAGCAAATAAAGAAATTTCTGTACTGCCACCGCCCACATCTATATACATGTAGCTATGATCCTTATCCATATTTTCTGCCACATGGTTTTCATATACCAGGTTGGCTTCCGTATCTCCCGATATGATTTCAATTTTTATTTCGGCTGTTTTAAAAACATTACTGATTACTGCTGCAGAATTTTCTGCATCTCTCATAGCACTGGTGGCGCAGGCTTTTACGGCCTCTACTTTATAGGCATTCATCAGGTGTTTAAAACCCTGCATGGTTTCCAGCAGCATACTTATTTTTTGCGGCGAAATTATTTTTGTTTCAAACACATCAAATCCGAGGCGCAGCGGCACCCTGAAAAGATTTAGTTTATTAAACAAGGGTTTGGCATTAGCCTGCTCTATCACTTCTGTAATGAGTAATCTTGCTGCGTTGCTTCCTATATCTATTGCTGCCAGTATCAAGGTTGTTTTTTATTTTTTAGCATTGTTACGATATGTTTAAAAGTACGACAAAGCGTTTTTACTAAAAAAACTATTTGTTCCCTAAAAAATTATTTCGAGCAAATCCTTTATTGGTAAGGGTTTCAGCACGGCTAAAATTATTTAATTCAAAAATCGGGCAGCCTGATAAGCTGTGGGTTTTTAATCTCACTAATGGCAGGGAGCTACAAAGTGAGTGCGGCTTACTGCTTTGTAAAAAGTTACTCATTCAGTATATTTTTTATGCTTCAGATAATTATAAGTTTCCACCTGTGAGCGCACTTTTGCTTTATTGCGTGGGTTTACATATTCATTGCTTCCATCATTGTCTAAAATTCTTGCTTTTATATTGTCTTTCAACTGTATGTTGATGATGTCGATAATTTCTTTTCTTATCCCTTTTTCCAGGATGGGGCTGGCTGCTTCTATGCGGTGGTCAATGTTTCTTACCATCCAGTCGGCAGAAGAAATAAAAACTTTTTCGTGCCCGCCATTCTTAAAAATCATTACCCTTGCATGTTCCAGGTATTCATCCACAATACTCAGGGCCAGTATATTTTTTTTAAATTTTTTATTTTCTGTAAACATGCAGCAAATACCTCTTATCAGCATTTTAATTTCCACTCCTGCTTTGGCAGCTTCCTCCAGTTTAAGAATCAGTTGTTCGTCGCTGAGCGAATTAAGTTTAAGGGTAATGCCCGCTTCTTTTTTCTGCCGGGCATTTTTTATTTCCCTGTTTATAAGTCCCATCAATTGCCTGCGCATACCCGTTGGCGATATCATCAATGTTTTGCAGGCACGCAGCATACCTGTTCTTGTTTTTGGATTTTCCAGGTAAGTAAAAATGCGGTTTACGTCGGCCATTATTTTCCTGTCGGATGTAAGCAGGCAATGATCTCCATAAACCAGTGCAGTTTTTTCATTCAGGTTACCGGTACTTACAAAACCATAATGAGTAGTGATGTTGTTTACCCTTTTTTTAATGAGGCAGAGCTTTGCATGCACTTTCAGGTTGGGCACACCAATTAAAACTTTTACACCTGCGTCTTCCATTTCTTCCTTCCACAGCAGGTTGGCTTCTTCATCAAACCTTGCCCTTACTTCCAGCATGGCGGTTACCTGCTTACCATTGCGTACTGCATTGGTAAGCGCATTAATAACTTTAGACCTGGATGCAAGCCTGTAACAGGTAATTTTTATACTCACTACCTCTGGGTCAATGGCAGCTTCTCTTAAAAGATCTATCACACTGTCAAAGGAATGATAAGGCAAATGCAGCAACACATCTTTTTTAAAAACGATTGCTGTTACGCTGTTGGTATTTTTTAGCAGGGGATGGGTAAATGGTTTTTTTCGCTGGCCTTTTTGAGAAAAAACTGCATCCGGGAAATTGATAAAATCTTTAAAGTTATGAATGCGGCCTCCGGGCACCAGGTTTTCCTGCAAGGAAAGTCCGAGGCGTTTTACCAGGTAGGTGAGTAAAGAAATATCAATGTCTTTATCAAAAACAAAACGAACGGGTTTTCCTTTTTTTCTATTTTTAATTCCCTTTTCTATTTTTTGTATGAGGGAGGTGGACACATCATTATCAATATCTATTTCTGCATCCCTCGTTAATTTTATGAGGTGTGCCGAAAACTGGTCGTATCCAAAAAAAGAAAAAATATTGGGCAGGCAAAAACGAATAACATCTTCCAGCAAAATAATAAATTGTTCTTCGTTTCTGGAAGGCAATACTAAGAAACGGGGGAGATGCCTTGCAGGTACAGATACTAATGCAAAACGTTGTGGAATTATTCTTTCTTTACTGGAAAGCCTGCAGGCCAGGTAAATAGATTTGTCATTCAGTATCGGAAAATTCTGGATACTCTCTATCATTAATGGAACGATATAGCTTCTTACTTCTTCATTAAAATAATCGAGCACAAATTTTTGCTGCAGGCTGTTTAATTTTTTTTCATTCACCAGGTAAATATGCTGTTTGGTAAGTTCCCGCTGAATATCTTTCCAGATGCGCTCAAATTCTATCTGCTGCAGGTTTACTTTTTCCTGGATTTCTTCAAGGATAGATTTGGGATCTCTTTCCAGGTGCATTTTAGCCTTGCTCCCCAGCTCTATCATTTTTCTAAGTGCGGCTACCCGTACCCGAAAGAACTCATCCAGGTTATTAGAAAAAATACCCAGAAAGCGGATACGTTCTTTTAGAGGAACCGTATCGTCTGCAGCTTCCTGCAGTACCCTGTTGTTGAAAGATAGCCAGCTAATATCCCGGATGATCGTTTTACGTTTTTGCAAAGCAGTTTTTTTTAGTGGGGAAAAATAAGTTTTAAAAACTTATCTCAATCATCGCACCATATTAAGTTTGTATGATTTTTTTATTTTAATGTTGCAGCAATTTCATTTTTTCTATAATTGCTGTAGTAGAAATGCCTTCTACAATCTGTGCAATTTTTACTGTTCCTCCCGCTGCTAAAACCTCTTTGGCTCCGGCAATTTGATCTATGGTATAATCCCCACCTTTTACCAGCACTTCGGGTAATAAAGCAGTGATGAGGTGAAGTGGCGTGTCTTCATTAAATAAAATAACTGCATCGGTCATTAATAAACTTGCCAGCATTAATGCTCTTGCCTGCTCACTATTTACCGGTCTGCCCGGTCCTTTTAATCTTTTTACAGAATCATCTGCATTTATAGCTACTACCAATACATCGCCATAAGAAGCGGCTTCGCTCAGTGATGCAATGTGACCCTGGTGCAAAATATCAAAGACCCCGTTTGTGAAAACAATTTTTTTGCCTTGTAAGCGCCATCGGGATACCTGCTGCATTAATGCATCAAGTGTAATAATTTTAGCCGGTATGGCTTGTATGGATTTCATTTTTATTTTTGTTGATGTATGGTAAAAATAATAACGACAGCAATCCTGCAATAATAACTATTGCCGTGTTGGCTCCCCAAAGCAACCAGCCAAATGCAATGCCCACAGGCGATGCAATAGAATAAATTAAAAGTGTTTCCATTACAAAAATAGGGAAGGAGCCTATACCACCCGGCGTAAGTATCATGGCTAATGTTGCAAATGATAAAACAGAAAACGCAGCCTTAATACCTAAATGCTCTGTGCCTTCCATTGCAGAAAAACCTATGTAAATCTGCAGCAGGTACATACTCCAGATAAATAAAGTATGCGCTACAAACAGTTTTCTTTTTTTTAAATTTTTAATGGTAGTAAACCCTGCAGCCATTCCTCTAATAAAATTATTTGTTTTTAAAATGATCCTGTTGTGAGGGAATTTTTTCACCAGCAATTTTAAAATAAAAAATACTAGCCATATTGCTGCAAGCAGCAGCAAAAATTTTGCCCACAAAGGAAATGCAGCAGATTGGCCAATATCCTGAAGTTTGGCGGAAACATAACTGCCCACAAGATTTATCTGCAGCAATACTGTAATGCCGATAAAGATGAGGTAACAAATCATATCAAAAGTTCTTTCTACCAGGATGGTACCAAAAAGTTTATCAATCTTTAATTTTTCGTAGCGGGCAAGCAGGCTGCATTTAAGTACTTCGCCCAGGCGGGGAATGGCAGCATTGGCCAGGTATCCAACCATGGTGCTTGCAAAAGTATTTTTTGTAGAGGGGTGATAATCCAATGGCTCCATCAGGAGTTTCCAGCGAAGGGATCTGCTAAGGTGGCTGAGCAGGCTCATGATAACTACAGGTATCATGAGCCAGTAATTGGCATTGGTTAAAGAATTATAAAAGGCAGTTTTTTCTAATGGGGTCATAGATTTTAATTGCCACCAGATAAGAAAAATACCTGCTCCCAGGAAAACAATATATTGTAAAAAAGAAAAAATACGTTTGCGCATAAGTGTTGGCAAGTTACAAACTGTAAGTGTTTTATACAGCCAAATTAATTGAGCTTACTGGAAGTTCCAATACGACCGGTCTGATTTTTAGATATTATTTAATACGAGGTTATCTATTAACCTTACATCATTTATATAAACAGCCACCAGGGCTACTAAAAATTCTTCACCATTCCAGTGATGTACTATTTGAAGGTTTTGGGCATTGGCTATTTCTACATAGTCTACTTTAAATCCATCCTGGATTAATAGGTTGCTGGCCTGCTCTTTTAATGTACTTAATGAACCGGGTTCAATATTGTCTTGAATGAATTGTAAAGTTTTTATAATATGAGCTGCCAGGTTTCTTTCGGATGCACTCAATCTTAAATTTCTGCTGCTCATGGCCAGTCCATCGGCTTCCCTCACAGTTGGGCAAATATGAAGATGGGTAGTATATTCATTTAGCAGCATCATTTTTTTTATAACCATGCACTGCTGGTAATCTTTCTGACCAATATAAAGATTGTTGGGGTTTACGGCAGCCAGCAGTTTATCCACAATTCGGCATACACCCTGGAAATGTCCTGGCCGGTATTTCCCTTCCAGTAAG
>JBKJSJ010000210.1:0-3024 GCA_046595965.1 Ferruginibacter sp. | reverse complement strand
GATGCTGCCATTGTTAGCATTGATGAAATTATTTTTTGTTATAACAGAAAGCTGGGTGCCATATAGGTGAAGTTATGCTCTGTTATTTTGGGTATTTACATTGTTTATTTTATTGTTGGTAAAAATTAGGTCAGGGCTCATGGTACTTTAATCTTTTCCGCCACGCAGCATGGTAAGAATTTGTCCTTTATGATTATTAAAGTTGTTACTTTTTTTTAAGTTGATAATGTTCAAGTAAAAAATTATGATAGCAAATTAACAATCATTAAATTTACTTCAGATCAATAAAGTATAAATAGCATCTAAAAATTTACAATGGCATACGAAGACATACATTTTGTTGATAGCAGCAAACCGGTTTGGAATTATTCATTTTTTACCGATGAAGATATTGTACGTTATCAAAAAGGAGATATGCAGGATGGGTATGAAAAATTTGGAAGTCATTTTATAAATGTGTTAGATATCGATGGTTTTTATTTTGCAGTGTGGGCACCCAATGCTACGGCTGTGTCGGTAACAGGGGAGTTTAACGGATGGAAAAAAGAGCAGCATCCCTTGTTTGTAAGGCTCGATCACTCGGGCATTTGGGAAGGATTTATTCCTCATATATCAGTAGGCACCTTATATAAATATCATATTGCCGGTTTTGAAGGAGTGGAAACAGAAAAGGCCGATCCCTATGCCAATTATGCCGAACTGAGGCCGGGAACCGCTTCTATAACATGGCCATTGGAAAATGAATGGCAGGATGGAGACTGGATGAAACATCGCAAAAAATTTAATTCTCTGCAAGCACCCTGGTCGGTGTATGAAATGCACCTGGCCAGTTGGATGCGACCCGATAAAAATAATGAGGAAAGTTACAATACTTATGAAGAAATTGCCCATAGATTAGTGCCCTATATTAAGTCGATGGGCTTTACCCATATAGAATTTATGCCGGTGATGGAGCATCCCTTTGATGGAAGTTGGGGCTACCAGGGCACAGGATATTTTGCTGCTACATCAAGGTTTGGTACGCCACAGGATTTTATGAATCTGGTAGATGAACTGCACCAAAATGAAATAGGCGTAATATTAGATTGGGTACCTTCGCATTTTCCTTACGATGCACATGGCCTGTTTAAATTTGATGGCACGCATACCTATGAGTACAACGATATGCGCAAAGGATTTCACATAGACTGGAACAGTTATATTTTTAATTATGACAGGGGCGAAGTACAGTCTTTTTTACTGAGCAGCGCACATTTCTGGATGAAGAAATTTCATGCTGATGGTATAAGGGTAGATGCAGTAAATTCTATCATCCGCCTCGATTTTTCACGTCAGGAAGGCCAGTGGGAACCCAATATTTATGGAGGACATGAAAATATAGAAGCTATCAATTTTCTTAAAAAATTTAATACGGTAATGTACCGTGATTTTCCCGATACACAAACCATAGCAGAGGAAGCATCAGACTGGCCCGGTATGACTATGCCTGTGGACCAAGGCGGATTTGGATTTGGAATGAAATGGATGATGGGATGGATGCACGACAGTTTCCGCTATTTTAAAAAACTACCGGAGCACAGGCCTCTGCATCAGGATGATTTTACTTTTAGTATGATGTATTTCTACGACGAAAACTTTATGCTCCCCATTAGTCATGATGAAATAGTGCATGGCAAAAGCCCCATGATCTATAAAATGCCGGGCAATGAATGGGAAAAATTTGCAAGCCTCCGGTTGTATTATTCTTATATGTTTACGCATCCCGGAGCCAAGCTGCTGTTTATGGGCAATGAGTTTGCACAAACATCAGAATGGAATTATAAATCGGAACTGGATTGGGGATTATTAAAACACGATGCACACCATAACATGCAGGAATGTGTTCGGGCATTGAACCATTTGTATAAAAGCGAACCTGCCTTGCATGAACTGCAGTTTGACCCCAACGGTTTTGAATGGGTGGCTACAGAACACAGGGCGGAAGGTATTTTAATTTATAAAAGAAAAGGAAGAATAAAAGCAGATGACCTGCTCATTATTCTTAATATGACCGTGCATCCGCACCATGGTTGGAAAATGAAGTTGAAAGGAAAATCTGCCTGGAAGGAAATCTTTAACAGCGACGATAAAAAGTATTGGGGTAGTGGCAACTACATGAATGAAAATATTATATGTACCCCTGTTGATAAAAAAATAAAATTGTATGAAATAATTTTTGATGTTCCAGCGTTAGCTGCTATGATATTCCGTTGATTGGAATAATTGTTGCATATACTTTACATTATGAAAAACCTATTATTAGCAGCAGCTTTGCTGTTTAGCATTCAATCTCAGGCTATCGGTATAGATAGTGCTGCATTTTACTTTAAGAAAGGATTACAGGAAAAAGAAAATAAAAGATTGCTCGTAGCAAGCCAGGCATTTGATAAAGCCATTTATATAAATCCTCAATACAAAGATGCTTACCTGGAAAATGCACAGGTACTCATGCAGATGCGGCAGATAAACAGGGCCAAGGATAATTATACAAAATTATTTGAATTAGACCCCACCAATAATATTGCCATCAGGGAGCTTACAGAACTTTATTACAACTACAACCAATATGATAAAGCAATAGAGTTTGCAAAAAAATGCAACGATTGCGTAAATTCTCAAAGAATTATAGGTATGAGTTTATATAAGCAGGAAGATTATGGAGGGGCAGAAAAAACATTGCTTGGCGTATTGGCTAAAAATCCGCAGGATGCCGAAGCAACTTATACTCTTGCCAGAACATACTTAGATATGGAAGCTTATAAAAAAGCAGTGCCCTGGTACGAAAAAGCAGTAAACATGGCAGACAGCAAAAGTGGTTGGATGTATGAGCTTGGCCTTTTATACTACAACAACAACGATTATAAAAATGCAGTGGTATCTTTTGAAAAAGCAGCAGCCAAAGGGTATGAGCAAAAAAATGATTTTAATGAAAACCTGGGCTATGCATATTTGTACGCTGGTCAGCATGAAAAAGGCGAACAACTA
>JBKJSJ010000162.1:0-7145 GCA_046595965.1 Ferruginibacter sp. | reverse complement strand
CAACCTCCCTGTCCGTTCTGTTCAGGCGTGGTTGTGTCAGTTCTTGTACGGCATACCTTTATTCAACTTTTTTCACCAATTTCGTTTTTGCTTTTTCAAAGGGAGACCGCAAGGGTTTTACCTTCGGTTCCGACCTTTGTGGTTAGGGCGGCAAATTTACAGTTTATCAATCAATCATTTTGTACATAAAATATAAACCTCATACAATATTTACCGGCACCCAAATGCTGGCTCCTGGTATGGTGTTGGTAACAGAAGCAGACGGAACCATAACGAGTATTGAAAATGAAAAAGATGCAGGCGACGATGTGCAGTTGCTGGAAGGAATTCTTTGCCCTGGATTTGTAAATGCCCATTGTCATATAGAACTTAGCCACCTAAAGGGAATGATTGCCGAAGAGTGCGGAGTTGTAAATTTTGTGCAGGAGGTAATGACGAACAGAACTGCAAAGTCGCAGGAAGAAAAACTGTTAGCTATGCAGGCCGCAGAAAGTGAACTGTACCAAGCGGGCACAGTAGCCGTTGCTGATATTTGTAATGGAACCGATTCATTAGAGTTAAAAAAAACCAGTCCTTTGTATTGGCACAATTTTATAGAGCTAAGTGGTTTTACAGATACTGCTGCCGAAAAAAGATTGGCTGCTGCTGAAGAAATTTTAAAGCAGTTTAAAGCAACCGGTAAACAAGAAACGGGTTATCAAACAACGCTCTGCCCTCATGCTCCCTATTCTGTTTCAAAAAAATTGTTCCAGCTTTTAAATGATAGAACTGCTCAGCAACTCATCAGCATTCATAACCAGGAAGCCGCTGCTGAAAATGAATTGTATAAAAATAAATCAGGCCATTTTTTAAATCTCTATAAAAATATGGGGATTGACGTTGCAGATTTTTTGGCTACCGGAAAAACAAGTTTGCAAAGCTGGTTGCCATATTTTACCAATGGGCAAAAAATTATTTCAGTGCATAATACATTTACCTCTGAAGGAGATTTGAAATGGGTAAAAAGAAAAATATCAAAAGAAAATAATGTGGAATCAGATAAATTATCTGGTATCAACTTTAATTGCTGCATTTGTATTAATTCTAATCTTTACATAGAAAATACACTGCCACCTATTGAACTGCTCATGAAAAACAATTGCAATATTGTGATAGGCACCGATAGTTATGCCAGCAACCGGCAATTGAATATGATGGAAGAAATTAAAACTATCCAAAAATATTTTCCGCTCATTTCTATGCCCACTATTTTGCAATGGGCAACTTTTAATGCTGCTAAATGTTTGGGCATTGAAGAAAAGTTTGGAAGTTTTGAAAAAGGGAAAAAGCCGGGGCTGGTGCTGATTGATGAAAAATATGATGTGTCAAAACTGTTGTAATAATGTTGTTTTGTAATGCTGAGACACGGAGCATTACAAAAGAAAATTATGTTGCTATGAATATTTAAACTTCGCAAGTTTCGGGTAGGCAGGCAGATCTTTCATTTTTACTTTTGCGATATCAAAATAAATAAAATGAACCAACAGAACCAAACCAATTTCAGCCGCATTGCAGAAGCCATTGGTTATATAAGATCTAATTTTAAAATGCAACCACACCTGGATGAGGTAGCAGGTAAAATTCACCTAAGCCCTTATCATTTTCAACGGTTGTTTACCGAATGGGCGGGGGTAAGCCCCAAAAAATTTTTACAATACATCACTGTAGAGCATGCAAAAAAAATATTAAAAGAAAGCAATACCAGTTTGTTTGATACTGCCTTTGAGACCGGGCTTTCGGGCACAGGAAGATTACACGATCTTTTTATAAACATAGAAGGCATGACACCGGGAGAATACAAAAACGGCGGTGAAAACCTTACTATTCATTACAGTTTTGCAGAAACTCCTTTTGGAAATATTTTACTGGCAAGTACTGCAAGAGGAATATGCTATATGTCTTTTGCAGAAGAAGAAAAAACGGCCTTCCAATTATTAAAAGAAAAATTTCCCCTGGCTACATTTAAGCAACTGGCAGACAGAGCCCAGCAGAATGCTTTGTATTTTTTTACACAAGACTGGAGCAAACTTCAGCAAATTAAATTGCACCTTAAAGGCACTCCCTTTCAGTTGAAAGTGTGGGAAACGTTATTAAAAATACCTATGGGTCAATTATCTACTTATGGCAATATTGCCCGGCAGGTAAACAACCCCAAAGCCTCAAGGGCTGTGGGTTCTGCCATTGGCGATAACCCTGTTGCATTTTTAATTCCCTGTCATAGGGTCATTCAGTCCACCGGTTTGTTTGGTCAGTACATGTGGGGAGCCAATAGAAAAACTGCTATCATAGGATGGGAAGCTGCACAATCAGATTTGTTTGCAAAACAAATTCCTGCACTTGTTGTTACATAAAGAAATGGCCGATGCGGTAGTAAGAAAAATGATAAGGCAAAACCTTATTTCTTTTGCCGGAAACAGCCCAAAAAAAATTTATGGATATTTAAATTGTGGCTCCGGCAAAAGGATGAAAAAGCAGCACAGGGTATTTTTTAAAAATGAAAAAGCAGCCATTCTTGCAGGCTTTCGCCCCTGTGGCAATTGTATGAAAACAGCATATAAAAATTATATAAAAAATGGATTTGTTTAATAGCACTGTTGCCGCCAACCTGTTGCCTTATGATGGTATGGTAAATTATTTTGGAAAATTAATGAACCAGCAATCTGCCAATAATTATTTTGATATTCTGATGCAGACCATTGAATGGAAAAATGATGAAGCTATTATTTTTGGCAAACATATTATTACCAAAAGAAAAGCGGCATGGTATGGCGATAACAACTTTAGCTATACCTATTCAAATATTACCAAATATGCATTGCCTTGGACGAAAGCATTGCTTGAGTTAAAACAATTATCAGAAAATATTACCGGTGGCAGCTTTAATTCCTGCCTGCTCAATCTCTATCACTCCGGCCAGGAAGGTATGGCCTGGCACAGCGATGATGAAAAAGCTTTGGGTCATCACAGTCCTATTGCTTCCCTGAGTTTTGGGGCAGAAAGAAAATTTTCTTTTAAACACAAACGCAGCAAACAAAAAATTGATGTGGTGCTGGAAGCGGGAAGTTTATTGCTCATGAAAGATGCTACTCAAACCAACTGGCTGCACCGCTTGCCGCCAACAAAAAAAGTTTTAAAGCCAAGGGTGAATCTTACGTTTAGGGAAATGGTTTGATGGGTTTAGAGGTTTAGGAAGTTGGGGAAACAATTTATTTATTTATTTCCTTTGCACTTTTTCTTTTTGCAAACAACAATAATTTTCGCAGCATATAAATTATTAAAATAACTACCAGTGCGGCCACCAAAACGGGTACAAGAAGTGCAAGGATAGAAAGTGTAATGGATGCGCCATTTTCTGCAGTAGTTACTATAGGATTGGCCAGGCCACCTGTGCCGGCCGTGGAGCCTAAACGCAATAACGCCATACCTGAATGAATGATGCCTGCTGTGCCACCACCCGCCAGCAGGCCCAATCCCCATTTAAGCGCAGGAGCCATATCGGCACTAATAAAAGAAGTGCTGAGTAAAGTACCTGCAGCCACTGCAATTGGCAGGGCTATATGATCTAATACATTATCTAGCCAGGGAATATAATAGGCAGCAATTTCTGTGATGCTGGCTGTGAGTAGTATGCCAAATGCTGTCCAGGTGTTTAGCCATTCAAAGCCATTGCCAAATTGATGATAGCCACTCAGTGCTGCAATATTAGCAGCCAGCATAGGTATAAAAATTCTGAAGCCACTGCTGGCAGCTAATCCCAGGCCAAGGCATATGGAGAGGAACAGTTGCATAAAATTATAATTAGTTATTAGTGAATGGTAAATAGTCTTTGGGTCAATAGTCAATGTGTCAATAGTCAAAAGTCACTGGCCTGTCGTTATTAAAATCTTATCACCACAAATTAAAGAATGAAATGGCAAGTTGAATAAACTTTTAATCCTCTTAAACAGTTCTCACCCCAACACTTCCTGCAGCACCATCAATGTTTTCATTTGCCCAAAATCATGAATATGCAGTGCATAATATTCCAGGTATTTAATTAACAAAGCCCGGCGTTTGTGATGATTCATTTTTACCTGCTCCAGTTCCTGTGGCTGCATAATCTTTAAAAGTTCGGAAGTTATTAACGCATCTTCTTTTTCTATAAAATGAGGATGTGTTGGATGCAAATGGGTAAATATGCCTTCCTGCAAATCGAGGTAAATGTTTTCCTGCCTCATTAATGCTGCATCTATATCTCTAAAACGGAAACCAAAAAAAACCGGAAGCTGGATTGTGAAATACAAAGAAAAATTTGCAGCTACCTGGTTGGATGCACCATCAACCTGCTGCAATGCATCTTCGCAAAAATAAAAAAGATCACTGTTTTGTTCGGGCTGTTTTAAAGTTTTATACAGCAGTTCTACCATGTAAAGTGCAATGCTGTTTTTTACTACATCGCTCAGTATGTTTTTATATAGAAAACTCCAATTGCATTCTTTAATGCGGTGCATGGCTTTTTGTTCGTTGTGATAAACTTCCATATCCAGCAAAGATGCCGGCTGGTATAAGGCAGCTTTGCTGCCCGTTTTTTTGCTCGTACGCACGCCGCTAACCATATAGGTCTGCACTCCAAACAATTCTGTAAATGCGGTGACCACCAGGCTGGTTTCGCCATATTTAATTGCTCTTAATACAATGCCTTTTGTTTTGTGTATCATACTGCTTTCTATCTGTCTTCCTCAAAATTACACAACCCACGCTGCATAAATACCGGCTATATCCAAAAATATAAGTTCCCGTCCGATCCGGCACGGGCGGGCAATTGCTTTTATGCCGGTATAATAAAATAAAGGATGGTACTGTGCAAAAAAGTAACGCCATTCCTCATATTTTTTTAGAGGCTGTAAACCATAAATAAACTTTCTTTGCACAAAATTTCATTTTTATCTTATGTGGAAAACACTGGCTCAGTTTGTAATTAAAAACAGGATGGTTTTGCTGCTGGTTTTATTAATCAGTACCGTGGTGATGGGTTATTATGCTTCTAAAATAAAACTGAGTTACGAATTTTCTAAAGCCATCCCAACCAATAATCCCCGGTACCGGGATTATGTATCATTTAAACAAACCTTTGGCGATGATGGCAATTTGCTGGTACTGGGCATTCAGAGCAAAGAAATTTTTACCCTTAAAAACTTTAGAGCTTACCAGCAATTGCATTACCGGATAAAAAAAGTGGCTGCCGTAGAAGATATCCTTAGTGTGCCCGGTGCCATTACCTTGCTAAAAGACAGTGCCGGCGAAAAGTTAAATGCTGTTCGCATTTTCCCGGACAGCATTTCATCCCAGGCAGTGCTAGACAGTGCTTCCATCGTTTTTTATAACCTACCTTTTTATAGGTCATTATTGTATAACCCGGCAACAAATGCCTGGCTCATGGGGGTGCGCATTAATAAAAATATTCTTAATACAAAAGAACGTACTACCATTATTAGCAATATAAATAATGAGGTAGATTCGTTTTCCCGGGCTACCGGTATAGTAACGCACCAGAGTGGCCTTCCATTAATAAGAACCGTGGTGGGCGACCGGATACAGGCAGAGATGAAAATTTTTCTCATCGGCTCTCTTTTGTTTAGTGTGCTGATGCTTTTATTATTCTTCCGTTCTGTAAGCACTACTTTATTATCTATGGCTGTGGTTATTACAGGTGTGATATTTACGATTGGTATTACCTACCTGTGTGGTTATAAAATAACTTTACTCACCGCACTCATTCCATCGCTGGTGGTGGTGATTGGCATTCCCAACTGCATTTATTTTATTAATAAATACCATACTTCCTATATTCAATCAAACAATAAAGAACAATCGCTTATTGATATGGTGAGCAAGATGGGCGTGGTTACTTTGTTTTGCAATATTGCAGCCGCCATTGGGTTTACAGTATTTGCATTTACCAAAAGTGCTATTCTAAAAGAGTTTGGTGTAGTAGCGGGCTTAAGCATCATGATCATATTTGTTATCTCTTTTATACTGCTGCCATCTGTGTTAAGTTTATTGGCTCCTCCAGCAAAAGCACAATTAAAATACCTGCACAGCCACTGGATAAAATCAATTTTAAACAAAATAGAGCAGTGGGCATTTCATTTTAAAAAACAGGTGCTCATCATTACGGGTATTATTTTATTGGTAAGTATTGCCGGCATTATGCAATTAAAAACAGTGGGAAAAATTGTAGATGATCTGCCAAAGGATGATATCATTTATAAGGACCTTAAATTTTTTGAGAAAAACTTTAGAGGCGTAATGCCGCTGGAGATTGTGGTAGATACAAAAAAACGCAGGGGGCTTTCGGGCATGCGGGCGCTCAATGTTTATAGTAAAATAGATAGCCTTGCCCAGTTTATTGCAGCCATGCCACAGATGAACCGCCCACTAAGTGTGGCAGAAGGATTAAAATTTGCCAAGCAGGGTTTTTATGAAGGCGACTCTTTAAATTATGCATTGCCCAATGCTTTTGATGGCGCATTTGTGGGAGAATACCTAAGGCCATCTAAAGAAGGTGCAGCTCAAAATAATTTAACCCGCATGCTGCGTTCTTTTGTTGATAGCAACAATCAAAGCGCCCGCATTAGTGTGAGCATGGCTGATGTAGGTACACAACAATTGCCATTGATCCTGGACACAATTCAAAAAAGAGCCAACCAGTTATTTGACACAAGTTATCGTGTTACTCTTACCGGTACCAGCATTACTTTTTTGGAAGGAAGCAGGTTTATCATCAGCGGGCTTAAAGAAAGTATCTTATGGGCGTTCCTGCTCATAGCTATTTGCATGCTGTACCTTTTTAAATCTTTTCGCATACTTATATGTTCATTAATTCCAAACCTGGTACCATTAGTGGTTACTGCAGGCATTATGGGCTGGGCGGGTGTGCCGCTAAAACCCTCTACCGTACTGGTGTTTAGCGTGGCATTGGGAATAGCAGTTGATATTACCATTCGTTTTTTAGTTAATTACAAACAGGTGCTGCCGCTTAATAATTTTAATGTAGCGGCTTCCGTAAAAAATACAATTCAGCAAACAGGATTGAGTATTATCTACACCTCACTGGTATTAACCGC
>JBKJSJ010000121.1:0-2825 GCA_046595965.1 Ferruginibacter sp. | reverse complement strand
TTTAACCAACCACAGTCTCCATCCAATTTACGTCCAAAGCTGTTAGACCTTCCGGCAGATTCTCCAATACGTTCGTAAGTTATAGGCATTAAATCAAGATCAAATGCGCCCGAAGGACATTGCCCTCCCAGCGTATTGTTACTTATTAATGAAGATGATTCCTGTGGAAATTCCCTTAACACAGCATCTACGACATTATTATTAGGATCTAATAGTACTAACTGTTCATTGGCGGAACCACCATCGGTAAATAAACCAGTAAGAGGAATAGGACCACTTGTGCAACCGCAGGTAGTCCAGTTGAGATCTACGGTGATAGCACTATCAATATTTGCACAGGGTGCAGGCATAGTTGTAATGCCGCCTAAAACATAATAATCACCAGGTTGTACGTAAGTATTTGGGGGAATGGTAATAGAAAAATCTCCGTCAGTAATTTTATAACAACCAATATTAACAGGCCCCGGACCAAAATTAAGCAACTCCACAAACTCTGCCCTGTTGCCACAGGCTAATCCCGGCCATGGTAGATACTCGTTTAAAAGAATATAGCCATTTTGGGCTTCAGCTTTGGGAGGATTTAAAAAGGTTAGTAGCATTAATCCAATTAGGTAATACTTTTTCATAAGCATTTGTTTTATTACAAAGGATAAGATGATTAGGTGTTCTTATACAATGGAACGAAAACAATGCTTATTTATTATTCCTTTATAAATATTATTTAAATAAATTATAGGTAAAGGCTTGCGGGTTAGGAGAATTACTTAGAAAATATACTGATTCGCTGGGTTTGCATACCCCCGGAAAATCACTCACATTTATATGCATATCATAAATGACCTGAAAATGAAGGTGTGGGGGCCAATGACCATTTTCTGCAGGAGGGCCAAAATGTGCAAACACCTGCCCCCGGATAATAAACTGTCCTTGCTGTAAGGATCCAATGTCACGCAGGGAAAGATGACCATACAAAGTGTAAAAAGTGGTGGCTTCGAGCTGGTGCTGCAGAATAATAGTGGCTCCGTAATCTCCAAGCTGATCGTTAAATGCAAAACCAAAAACCACTCCACCCAGTGGTGCATAAACAGGCGTACCTTCTTTTCCCCAGATGTCAATGCCCAGGTGTATGCTGCGGGGTTCATCTTCCGCACTATCAAATTGTGAAATATTTTTATCAAACAACTCACTTCGCCGGTACATTTGCCTTTCTTCATTGTATCCACCCAGCAGGTAAGTGGCACCCGTTTTTTTTCTGTTCTCTTCAATAAATTTTTCAAACATATCCATATCGGAATAGATCCCTTCTGTAAAAAGAGAGTTGGATTTGCTTAAATCTAATAAAGCTACTTTGTCTGTTGCTTTACTAAATGGCACCAGGGAATGAAAGTCGAAAGAATTTTTTTCTAACATTCCCTCAAAAGATAAATTGCTGATCATTCCACAAATTTACTGGTAAAAAATCAGCCGGGCTTTTTATTTGATGGAGAGGGTATTTTCATCAGCTTGCATTTTTATTATTAAAAAACTAGCTGGCCAGAGATTTTTGCAACACTCATTAAAGAATTTACCGGGTTGTGCCTTGGGGAGGTATTGTTAGTAAGTAAACCTATCTAAATAAAAAGAGCTGGCAAAACCCATCAGCGCTGTTTTATAAAATTATTTATATTATTCCTGTTGTTTATTCTGGCTCCTGAGCAGGGTAGATACCTCCTTTAATAATATACCAGCCAGCATACCAATGACAAAAATGGACACAAACTGAATAGCTCTGATGTTTTCATTTCCTTTAAGCCGGAAATAATTTGTAATAGCAAGCAGTAAGATAATGGCAGTAAATACGAGGGGTCTTTTTTGTTTCATATGTTGTTAGTTTTAAGATAACAACTTAATACATTTTTTTAAATATTTTTTTTATTTCAACCTGAAGCATTGAGTAGGATGCATTATGTTGTTAATGTAAGGCAGCTTTTACAATTATATTTAATTTTATAAATTTGATTTACGCAAATTCCATTTCCTCTTTTTGTTTTACAACATAGTTTTTAGCAGAGATGCTTTTGATATCGATAGAAATATTTTGCAGCAATTTTTCTTCCAGCAATAAAGCAAAGGCTTCAAAGTAAGCAATGGCATGTTGCCTGTTGTTGCGCTGCAGCCAGCGAAAGCCATCAGGCAAATGCTTTAATATTTCTTTATCTGATAAATATTCTACATGATGAATATCTGTAGGCGTAAGGCCAATGGCTACTAGTTTAGCAATAACTAAATCGATGGGTGCATGGGTAACCGGGCAAAACTCCTGTGCCAGTTCCGTCCACTCTCCAATACCCTTATGGGCGTAACGCACAATTTCGCCTTCTGTAAAATTAGTAATTACCTGCACCAGGTTACCGCAATTGCAGGCGCCATGATGACCCCATGCATAATGAGACCCATTGCGTAAACGGGTGGCTGTTTCTTTTAATGCTTCAATTAGTTGTATGGAAGGTTGTGCCATAAATGATTTTATAGAAGAAAACAATAAAAGTAGATTTTTGTTCGACCTCATCCCCGGCCCTTCTCCACAGAGTGGAGAAGGGGGTTGCGAAGAACGTAGCGAAATTGGATTGGTGCGGAGAATGAAATCATTTGATGACTACATTGATCATTTTATTTTTTACATAAATAATCTTTTGGGGTTCTTTGCCTTCAAGCCATTTTTGCACTATTTCATTTTCCTTTATTATTTTTTCTACATCGGCCTGCTGTAAATCTAAAGCAAGATTAATATTGGTTCTTAATTTTCCGTTGATAGATACGGGGTATTCTTTGGTGCTTTCTACCAG
>JBKJSJ010000076.1:0-14056 GCA_046595965.1 Ferruginibacter sp. | reverse complement strand
CAGAAGATTAATCTAATACCTTAATTGATTAATTTTATACTTCTAATATCAACACTATTTTATGGCAAGTATTCATTCGGTAATAACAGGTACAGGATCTTATATTCCAACAATTGTAAAAACAAGTAAAGAATTTACCCTACATAATTTTTATGGAGAAGATAATAAACGCATAGAAACCGATCCGCAGGAAATAGTGAACAAGTTTGAACAAATAACCGGCATAGCAGAAAGAAGATATGCAACCGAAGATATGCAATCGTCCGATATGGCCGCTATTGCGGCAAAGAATGCCATTGAAGATGCAGGCTGCGATCCCGAAACCATAGACCAGATTATAGTAGCCCATAATTTTGGAAATGTTTTAAAACATACTATTCAAACAGACGTACTGCCTGCACTGGCATCCAGGGTAAAGCATGCATTGCAGATTCAAAATCCTTCCTGCATTCCTTACGATATTTTATTTGGCTGCCCCGGCTGGATACAGGGTATTATACAGGCAGATGCTTATTTTAAAGCAGGTATTGCTAAAAAATGTTTAGTGATAGGTACAGAAACTTTATCGAGAGTGCTGGATATGTACGACAGGGATAGCATGATTTTTTCTGACGGTGCCGGAGCCTGTATAATAGAGGCAAAAGATACTACAGAAATGGGAAGCGGTATTTTATCCAGTGCTGTGCAGGCGCACTGCATGGATGAAGTTAATTACCTGCACATGGGAAAATCTAACTTCCCCGACTCTGACCCACGCATACGGTATATAAAAATGAAAGGAAGGAAAGTGTATGAATACGCAATGAAGCATGTGCCACAAGCAATGAAAGATTGCCTGGACAAAGCAGGCCTGGATATTAAAGACTTGAAGAAGGTTTTCATTCACCAGGCCAACGAAAAAATGGATGAAGGTATTATAAAATCCCTGTATAAATTATATGGTGGCGAGCCAGCACCAAAAGATATGATGCCCATGAGCATACATACTTTGGGCAACAGTTCTGTAGCCACCGTGCCCACTTTATTTGATATGGTAAGAAAAGGACAGATGCAGGAGCATACGCTGCATGCCGGTGATATTGTAATGTTTGCATCTGTAGGTGCAGGCATGAACCTTAATGCAGTTTGTTACAGGATGTAAAAATGATTTACTAAAATAAAAAAGCGTTCCGGATTGATGGAACGCTTTTTTATTTAAAATGTTTTTCTACACTTCTTCCAGGTATGCACTCACCGGTTCACAGGTACAAATTAAATTTCTATCACCATATGTATTGTTTACCCTGCTTACACCTGGCCAGAATTTATTTGATTTCACATACTCTAATGGAAACGCAGCCTGCTGCCTGCTATAGGCATGGTTCCATTCATCTGCAGTTACCACAAATTGTGTATGAGGCGCATTTTTAAGCATATTATCTACTTTATCGGCCTGGCCATCTTCAATCAACTTTATTTCTTTACGGATGCTGATCATGGCATCACAAAATCTATCCAGTTCTGCTTTGTCTTCACTTTCTGTAGGTTCTATCATAATAGTGCCCGCTACAGGAAAGCTTAACGTGGGCGCATGAAAATTATAATCCATCAATCGCTTGGCAACATCTTCTGCTTCAATGCCGGCAGATTGTTTAAAGGGCCTTAGATCTACAATAAACTCATGCGCACAGGTGCCGTTTTTACCTGCATATAAAATGGTAAAATCTTTTTCTAATCTAGCCTTCATATAATTAGCATTCAGAATTGCATATTCAGTGCTTTTTTTCAACCCATCTGCACCGAGCATTTTTATATAACCATAGCTGATGAGTAAAATACTTGCACTGCCATAAGGCGCTGAACTTACTGCATGAATGGCTTTTTCTTTATTGTGAAAAGAAACATGGCCGGGCAGGTAAGCTG
This sequence comes from Ferruginibacter sp., assembly GCA_046595965.1. Taxonomy (GTDB): domain Bacteria; phylum Bacteroidota; class Bacteroidia; order Chitinophagales; family Chitinophagaceae; genus Ferruginibacter. Next base: position 12,154 of record JBKJSJ010000076.1, on the reverse strand, counting down.
CTAATTTTTCATTTACACAAATGGGGCCCATGCCGGGGCCTCCGCCACCATGTGGTATTGCAAAAGTTTTATGCAGGTTAAGGTGGCAAACATCTGCGCCAATATTGCCGGGGCTTGTAAGGCCCACCTGCGCATTCATGTTGGCACCATCCATATAGACCAAACCACCATTTTCATGTATCAGTGCACAAATATCTTTTATATTTTCTTCAAACACTCCATGCGTACTGGGGTAGGTTACCATCAGGCCTGCAAGGTTGTCTTTGTGTTTGAGTGCATTTAATTTTAAATCTTCCACATCAATATTTCCTGCTTCATCGCATTTGGTTACTACAACTTTAAAGCCTGCCATTACTGCACTTGCAGGATTGGTGCCATGGGCAGAAATGGGAATAAGAATAATATTCCTGTGTGCTTCATTTCTATCTGCATGATAAGCACTGATGGTTAGCAGCCCTGTGTATTCTCCCTGTGCACCACTGTTTGGTTGCAGAGAAGTGGCCGAAAATCCCGTAATATTATTCAACCAGTTTTCCAGTTCTGTTACTATTTGCCTGTAGCCCTTCCATTGATTGGCAGGAGCAAAAGGATGAATGCAATTAAATTCGGGCCAGCTCACCGGAATTAATTGGGTGGCGGCATTCAGCTTCATGGTGCAGCTTCCCAAAGAAATCATAGATGTATTCAGGCTAAGGTCTTTATTTTCCAGACTCTTTAAGTAACGCATCATTTCACTTTCGCTGCGGTGTGAGTTAAAAACAGGGTGCGTTAAAAATTGGGAGGTACGGGTAAGAGAAGAAGGAATATGATTTAGTAATGCATCGGTTTCAAAATTAGCTACGGCTGTATCACTGTTACGCATACCCGCAAATACATGCAGGATATTCAGCACGTCTCTTTGCGATGTAGTTTCATCCAGCGATATTCCGACACTGTTTTTATAATAATAAAAATTAAGTTCATTTTTTTCTGCCAGTATTTTCAATGCATCTGTATCATCCACTTTTATTTTGAGGGTATCAAAAAATGTTTTGTTTTCATTTTCAAAACCCATTTGCGCCAGCTCATTATTTAGTGTTTGTGCCAGCAGGTTTATTCTTTTGGCAATATTCTTTAATCCTTCTGCACCATGATAAACTGCATACATAGCAGCCATATTAGCCAGCAGTGCCTGGGCAGTACAAATATTGCTGGTAGCTTTTTCTCTGCGTATGTGCTGTTCTCTTGTTTGCAAAGCCATGCGTAGGCAACGATTGCCATGAGCATCCTGGCTTACACCAATAATGCGGCCCGGAATATTTCTTTTAAATTCATCTTTGGTGGCAAAGAATGCAGCGTGTGGGCCGCCAAAACCCAGCGGCACACCCAGTCTTTGAGAATTACCAATGGCCACATCTGCACCAAGTTCGCCGGGAGGCGTTAATAAAGTGAGTGCCAGCAAATCGGTAGCCATAGCTACCAATGCATTTACTGCATGCGCCTCATTAATAAATTTTTTGTAGTCTGCAATTAACCCATCGCTGTTGGGGTATTGTATAAGTGCACCAAAAAATTCTTCATCTAATATTATGTTTTTATAATCACCAAAAACCAATTCTACGTGGATAGGTTTAGCCCTGGTAATTAAAATATCTTTTGTTTGATCAAAAATTGATTCATCTACAAAAAACTTTGGAGCGGTAATATGATCGTGGTTTTTGTTTTTATGATTAAACAGCATAGCCATAGCTTCTGCCGCAGCCGTGCCTTCATCAAGCAGGCTTGCATTAGCTATGGGCAGGGCGGTAAGATCGCTCACCATGGTTTGAAAATTGAGTAAACTTTCTAAACGGCCCTGTGCGATTTCTGCCTGGTAGGGTGTGTATTGAGTGTACCATCCGGGGTTTTCAAAAACATTCCTGAGAATAACACTGGGCACAATGGTATTGTAATATCCACGGCCTATGTATGTTTTAAAAACTTTGTTTAAAGCCGCTGTTTTCTTTAGCTCTGCCAGGTATTCATATTCGCTTACAGCAGTACCTGTGTTTAATGGCTGTGGCAGCCTTATGCCAGGGGGAACAGTTTTTTCTATCAAATCATTCAGCGATGAAAGTCCAATAGTTTTGAGCATTTCAGCAGCTTCTGCTTCGTTGGGGCCAATGTGTCTTTGTGGAAATTCGTTTTGTTGTTTTTGAAAAAGATTCATAAAATGAAACGGTTTATTACTTAATCTGAATGCTGCTCTTGTAATATTTATTTTTGTACGGCTATATTAATTAACAGCTATGGGAGCAAAATGTTCCGGTCTTTCGGCTATCATCCTATAATGCAGGAGATTGCAATGCAAAACATTTAACCAACAAGCGTATAATTTTTTCGCAAATTTACGGCATCACCTTAACATTATAGCTTGTGTTTGCAATTGTTTAAGGCTTGTGGAAAACTGTTACTGCTTATAGCATATTAATTTATAAATTAGTCCGACTTGTCCCGTTTTTTTCGGGGAGGATTGCTTATAAATATTAGATGGTATTATACCGGCAGAAAAGCAATTAAACTATTTATGGGTATAGTTGGTATAAAAATATATAATGATGTAGTAACTAAAAAAACAAACTGACATATACAATCTATTTCTTATTTTAAAATTTTTAATATTCATCCAATTCAGCTTATGCTGATAAATATTTTTTTTATAAACACTCCGGAGGCAGATTTCAATTGCCAAATTGATAGGGATATTATTTAGAGAAAAACCAAAAGCTATCTTTGCATTATGAATGATCCTATTTTACAGAATTGGCAAAGAAAGTCTGCGGATAAAACTAAAATTTACAAACAATTTCTGCAGCGTGCAGATAAAAACAAAGTGTTGAAGCAATTGCCCGAACTGCACAAAGAAGCTTTCAGCCAGATTAACTGCCTGGATTGTGCTGCCTGTTGTAAGAATTATTCTCCCCGGTTTAAAAGCCCCGATATTAAAAGAATAGCAAAACACCTGAAAATAAAAGAAGGAGCATTAAAAGAAAAATATTTGCTGGTAGATGAAGACGGAGATTATGTTGTAAAGTGTAAACCATGCCCATTTTTAGGAGCGGATAATTTTTGCAGTATTTATGAAGTGCGCCCATCCGACTGCTATCGTTTTCCTTATACCGATGAAGATGTTTTATTTAAAAAGCCCGCTATTACTTTAAAGAACGCCAGTTTTTGCCCTGCTGTATATTTTGTGCTCGAAAAATTAATTACCCCAAAATAGTATAGAATAGCAATTGGTTAATACCAAATTGAATTTTATTATAGGCCAATGAGCGTATGCTGAAATTCAAGTAAAGCTTTTGTGCGGTAGGGTTTGGTAAATGCTGATAGAAAAGTATTGGGCTAATTTATAAATCAAATCTATATAACTCCTCGCTAAACCGTTCATGTACATGCTGTTGAGATTTTAAAAGATTTCAAGTGTTTTTTAAATACCAGTAGAGTTATATACTTTTTTCTAATTTTTAAACTACTGGCAATCGGTATAATACCTGCGCCGAAATAAAAACCGGGGAATGCTAAGTATATTTATTTTTTATGGCTGATTTTTAAAACGATATCTTTTTTGTAAGGGTTCATTAATTATTTCATGAACCCGGCCCTGCAGTATATCTACATCATTTTTTATGAGGCCGATTGTAATAACGGGTGGATGAACAATAATTTCTGATAAACCCGGCGAAGCCTTGCCCATAAAAAAATCAGCTTTTTGCATTCGTTTCCAATTGGTAATAAAGGTTACGGGCAAAATGGGTATTTGCTTTTGAATGGCTATTGCAAATGCGCCAGATTTAAAACTGGTAAGTACAGGTGCTTCTTTTGAAATAGTTCCTTCAGGAAAAATCATCACGGGGTTTCCATTGTCTATTTCTTCTGCAATTCTTTTAAATGCTCTAAAGGCTCCGTTCCTGCTTTTTCTATCTACTAAAATATTCATTCCGGAGGTATAAAAAATATGAAACAGCGGCCATTTTTCTATCTCTTTTTTACCCGTGTAAACAAAGTATTTTTTAAACAGTATATAGCTGCATGGAATGTCAATTACAGAGCTGTGATTGGGGCAAATAATATAGGCGCCATTCGAAGGGATATTATTTTTTCCATCCACTTTTGTGCGTACAAAGGCAAGCGCATTTAATAAATGGCCATAAAATTTCATTAGCACAAATGCTTTTGGCCACCGGCTTTTAACTGATAAATAATATTTAAAAAAAGGATACATCAGGAGTAGGGTAAGCGCAAAACATAACAGGAAATAAATTTTGTAAGCTATCCTAAAAGGAAGGAGGAGATAATTCATAAGGATTTAATTGTGAAACAATTAATTGAAGGTAGGGATATTTCATTTATTTTTCTATGTAATAAAACATATATCTGTGCAATCTGAATCACAAGAGTAAATGACTGAAATCATTTTTATTTTCTTTAAAACATACAAGCTTTATGCAAAAAATCAATCGAGGGTTTTATCGCTGATTTTGTTATCACATTTATGTTATGGTCTCCCAAGATAATCTTGAACAACGCTGGGTCACACTGGAATCTGCATTGATAGAAAAATTGCAAATTAAATCTGGCATGGATAGTATTTTATTGTTCATTGGCAAAAGAGAAGCAGGATTACCAGCTAAAGAATTTACCGAAGATGAAAAACGAAATTTGAGGCAGATGGCTGTGTGTACCATTCTTGTGGCGGCAGGATATTATCAATTGCTTTGGGTAGATGATTTTGGATGGCCAAATTTTAAGCAACTGCAGCGGGAACCCGTAATGAGTAATATTGAAAGAGAAACATTTTTAAAACCCTGGGTGATATTATATGCTCAAAAAAATAAACTGGTATAAAGAAATTGTTTGGCAACAATAGCAGTTGTTATTTATAAATTATTTAGTTTTTGGGAGGATACTCTATCACTCCAATGAAGCGCAATAAAGAAAGGAGAACAAAGTTGCCTGTATGAAATAGTTTTGAGCAAACATAGAGGAGCATTATGCAAGGTGCCGAGTAAGCGTGCGTAGTTACAATTATTTTATTTTATTTTATTTCTGAAATTATCATGCTGATATAATCGTAGTACCTTTCCATTGGCATCTCTTTCAAAACGCAGTTCTTCACCTAAAATATCTTCATCTTTCCGCATCCTCCTAAAGCTGTTTGTGTCCACATATTTAAACAACTGCATAGAATTTGCCGGATTGCCTGCAAGTAAATTGAATACAGCCAGTTTACCTTTCCAGGGAAACACTGCAGTTTCTCCTCCCCACACATAATTGTCATAACAGCCGGCATACATATCCAGGTCAATATTTTTTGTGCTGGTATCTGCAGGCTCTTTGGCTTTATTCATTAGGTCAAAAATAGCGGTTACATATTTATCGGGATCGGTGCCCTGGGCATTTATCATGATGGTAACGGCAAGCTTATTTTTAGGAGAAAGCTGGAGCGTAGTTTTGTAACCTGGGCAGGAACCACCATGCCCAACGTAGGTAAGTCCTTTATCCTGGAAAACACTAAACCCAAGCCCCCAGGTTAATTTACCATCAGGATCTATCCATTGAGCCCGCTGCATTTCCTTTAGGGTAGATGAACGCAGAATTTCTTTATTGCCGTAGTGTTGCAAACGGAATTGCCAGGATGCAAAATGTGCCAGGTCAATAACATTGGAAGAATAACCTGCCGCCGCCGCTATGCCGTTTGGCTTAAACAATGGCATCATTTTTCTTGTGCCATCCCTGTATAATGCGCTGTATCCTGTTGCCATTTTTCCTCTCCATAAATTTTGAGGGAGCGATGGATGAGTGTTGGTTAGTTGCAGGGGTAACAAAATATTTTTTTCTACATAACTTTCATAACCTATTTTGGAAACAGTGGCAACAGCTTCACCCAACAAACTCATTCCCAAATTAGAATATTGAAAAAATGTAGATGAGGGATACAAAGTTTGCTGGCTACCTAATTTTTCATTTATTTCTTTTTCAGTTGGAAAATAAAAATCGGGTGCGCTCCAGTAGTGATAAGCTGCTTCCCTTGGAAGCCCCGATGAGTGGGTAAGCAACGACCGGATAGTTATGGGAACTGTTTCAGCGTACTGTTGTTTTAAATTATAACCGGGTAATAGTGCACTAACAGAATCATCTAAACGCAATTTGCCCTGCTCCCACAACTGCATAACCGCAACGGAAGTAAACAGTTTGGAGATGGAGCAGATACTAAAAATGGTTTCAGCCTGCATGGGCACTTTATTTTCGGTATCGGCAAAACCATAACCTTTACTAAAAAGAATATCCTGGTCGTTTACGATGGACACTGCTATCCCCGGCAGTTGATCAAAATCCCGTTGTGCCTGCAGCCATACATCTATTATTTTAATGGTTTCTTTATAATCTGTTTTACTGGTCTGGCTAATTGCACTAAAGCAAATTAAAATTGCTGCAAAAAAGAAAAAAAAATATTTCATGTATTTGTATTTGCCTTTGGATAAAATTGTTTTGGTTCAACAAAATAATCTTTTTTATTATACGGGATTTTTAAAATTGAAAAAAAATGAAGCCGGTTAAAATACGTTCACATTTCTATATTTAAAAATAAGGCCAGGAGGCGCATGCTTTGTAAGGTAAAATATACATCAACAGGGTAGGGGGTACAACCAGAAAATAATATAAATAAAAAAGGCACAATACTCACTATCCAATGTATGCATAAAGGAAAAGTTTCTACAGCGTAACAGTTGTAGGCAGAAAATAAATATGCGGAATCTAATGGTTGATTTTTTAATTGCGGGTAAAATAAGAAGCCGGTAATTAAGTTGCTGAAATACTTATTTCTCTCGCAAGTTGAGTGATTATAGAATATGCTTGTATATCATATAACTTTACAAACGGGTTATTTATCAGAAACCGATTTTTCTAAAATCGGTTTTAGCAAAAAGATATTAATTTTCTGGGTATGGTTTTTGAAACTTAGCACTAACACTATTTAAGAATAACTTACAAAAAGGCTGATAACACATGGCATCAAGGGGAAGATTTTACTATACTGGAAATTTGATAAAATTTATTATCTCAATTTCAATTCTGTTATATGGTTCTTTTTGCTTTGGGCAAAAACATGAACTTAGCTATTTTATTCAACAGGCAAATAATAATAGCCCGGTTATTAAATCTTATCAAAACCAGGTTTTGTCAAACCAACTCGATAGCCAGATACTGGCTGCATCTCTTAAAACGCAGTTCAATTTTATCAGTAATAATTATTATGCTCCGGTGGTAAAGGGTTGGGGATATGATGAGGCCATAACCAATATTGCTACCCTGCAAGGGCTCCTGCAGGCCAGCAGAAATTTTTTATCAAGGGGTCATTTAGCGGCACAGTACCTTGGCATTAGTTTACAGAGCCGCTCTCTCAGGGATTCATTATTGCTCTCGGCAAAAGACCTTCAGAAAACGATCACTGATCAGTACATAACGGCATACGGCGATATGCTTACGATGAATTATACAAAAGAGCTGTTTGATATTTTACAGCAGGAAGATGTGCTCTTAAAAAAACTTGCGCAGTCCAGTGTGATCAAACAAACAGAATACCTTGCTTTTGATATCACTATGCAACAGCAGGAATTAAATTATTTGCAGGCGCAAATTCAATACAATGCAGATTACCTGACACTTAATTACCTGGCCGGCATTCATGATACCATTATAACAACGCTTGACCAGCCATTACTGGCAGATAATCTTCCTAATGATTTTTATAACTCAGTTTTTTACCAGCGTTATATCACCGATAGTCTGCGCATAGCAAACGAACGAAGACTGATAGATTATAGCTACCGGCCGAGCATTAGTGCTTATTCTGATGCAGGCTATAATTCATCCTTACAATATTTGCCTTATAAGAATATTGGTTATTCGGTTGGGGTAAGCATTAAGGTTCCTTTGTATGATGCCAACCAAAAAAAATTTAAATATCAAAAGCTGGATATAGAAGAAAGAACCCGGCAAACAAACAGGGATTTTTTCTTTAATCAATACAACCAGCAACTTGCTCAATTGAATAACCAGTTGCATGCAACCGAACTTTTATTTCAGAAAATAAACAAGCAGGTAACTTACACCAAAACCCTTATGACCGCTTATGAAAAATTGCTGCAAACGGGAGATGTGAAAGTATCAGAATTTGTAACGGCTGTCACTAATTATGTAAATGCCCAGAATGCTTACCGGCAAAATTCCATCAGCCGGTTAAAGATAATGAGCCAGGTAAATTACTTGAATCAATAATTTATGCAAAAACGAAAAATATATATTGTCTTATTTTATCTTGTTGTATTAAGCTCCTGCAAGCATAAAGAAACTTCCAGTAGTTTGGAAGTAGCAACTACTGAAACCGAAGTGCAGACACCCGTTACAGTTACTACTATCTCAAATGCTCCTTTAGAGGAATACATAGAGCTGAATGCTACTTCCATTTATCTTCAGGATAATATTGTGAAATCGAATATCAACGGTTATATAAAAGCGGTGAATATAAAGCTGGGGCAATTTACTTCTGCCGGAAGAAATCTCTTCACCCTGAAAACAAAAGAAGCAGAAAGCCTGGGCAATACTATTAACAACCTTGATAAATCCTTGCATTTTTCAGGTATAGTAAATATTGCTGCATCGCAGGCTGGCTTTGTTACGCAATTAGATCACCAGCCAGGAGACTATGTACAGGATGGAGAGCAATTGGCTATAATATCCAATTCCAAGAGCTTTGGGTTTGTACTTAATATTCCTTACGAATACAGGCAATATATTTCTATTGGCAAAGCCGTAAAAGTTGATCTGCCGGATGGCACACATTTAACGGGCAACATTGCTTCGTTTATGCCAGCACTTGACTCCGCCTCGCAAACACAGGGAGCAATGATAAAAGTAAATAGCAGCATAGCAATACCAGAAAATCTTATTGCCAGGGTAAAGATATTGAAGGCATTAAAACCATCACCGGTATCGCTTCCCAAATCTGCAGTGTTAACAGACGAAGCACAAACATCTTTTTGGATTATGAAAATGATTGATTCGGTAACAGCAGTAAAAACAGTCATTTTAAAGGGTATGGAAACCGTTGACAGGGTTGAGGTCACACATCCCCTGTTAACAACTGCTGACAAAATACTAAATGCCGGCAATTACGGGTTAGGGGATACAGCGAAAGTAAAAATTGTGAAATCACTTGAATGAAGCATTTCTTTATCACATACAAGAACCCGCTCACAGTAATTATAATCCTTGTAATTGCCGGAGGTCTTTTCACATACAACCGCCTTCAAACTTCCCTTTTTCCTGAAATAACTTTTCCTAAAATAAAGATCATTGCGGATGCAGGCCTTCAGCCGGTAAATAATATGATGGTGACGGTGACCAACCCACTTGAAAATGCCATCAAGCAAGTTCCTGACCTGGCGAACATAAGGAGTGTAACAAGCAGGGGCAGTTGTGAAATTTCTGCATTCATGAACTGGGATGCAAACGTAGATCTGAGCCAGCAAAGAATTGAATCCAGAATTGCACAAATCAGGAATGATCTGCCTGCCGATGTACAGATAACGGTAGAGAAAATGAACCCTTCTATTTTACCGGTTATTGGTTATACTCTGGAAACAAACAGTGCCAGCCGTACAGCTATTGATATGAAGCAGATAGCAACCTTTACCATAAAACCTTTCCTGTCGCAGGTGAAGGGTGTGGCGGAGGTAAGGATCATTGGCGGAAAACAAAAAGAGTATTGGCTCACGCTTAACCAGCAAAAGATGAGTGCACTGGGAATAACACCTGATATACTAACCAATGCACTTTCACAAACAAATTTTATAAAATCCAATGGATACCTTTCTGATTACCGGTTATTATATCTTACCGTAACAGATGCTACAGTGCATTCGCTTGACGAATTAAAAAATGTAATCATCAGCAATAACGGCAGGAGGATTGTTTCTCTAAAAGACATTGCAGAAGTAAAGATCAATGAAGCTGTTGAATACACAAAGATAAATGCCAACGGAAGAGCAGGGTTGCTAATTGCGGTGATTAAACAGCCTAATGCAAACCTTATAAGTCTTTCAAAGGAAATGGATGCAAAAGTGGCGGGTCTGCAAAAGATACTTCCACATGGGGTTACCATCCTTCCATATTATAAGCAGGCAGATTTTGTAAATGAATCTGTAAAAAGTGTAACGGATAGTTTATGGATAGGTCTTGCCCTGGCCATTATTGTTGCCATTATTTTCCTGCGTTCTATAAAAGCAAGTGCAACGATTTTAATTACTATCCCGGTTACAATTTGTCTTACGCTTATATGCATGTATGCTGTTGGCTATACTCTCAACATCATGACGCTGGGTGCTATTGCTGCTGCCATCGGGCTGATCATAGATGATGCCATCGTGGTAGTGGAGCAAATACATCGAACGCATGAAGAACATCCTGGCGAAACTTCTAAAAATGTTGTGCAAAAAGCCATTCATTATCTTATGCCTGCAATGATAGGATCTTCACTAAGTACCATTGTTATTTTTATTCCATTTGAATTGATGAGCGGCGTAGCAGGCGCTTATTTTAAAGTGATGACAAATACCATGATCATTACTTTGGTAGCATCATTTTTTGTAACATGGATATGCCTGCCGGTAATTTACCTTTTGCTAACCAGGGAAAAAAAACCTGCCCAATTAAAAAAGCAGGAACAAGTGCAGGAAGTAAAAAAACAAGCCTGGGTTTCATTCTTTATACGCAGGTCCTGGATAAGTTTAATTATAATCTTAACACTGGGAATTTCTATCTGGTGGGTACTGCCCAAACTGGAAACAGGTTTCCTGCCGGAAATGGATGAAGGTAGCATTGTATTGGATTATAAATCTCCACCGGGCACATCACTTGAGGAGACAGATAGAATGTTGATACAGGTTGAAAAAATTATTACAGCGGTTCCAGAGGTGGAAGCCTATTCAAGAAGAACTGGAACGCAGATGGGATTTTTTATTACCGAACCCAACAATGGAGATTATCTTATCCAGTTAAAACGAAAACGGGATCGTAGTTCCGATGAAGTGATAGCAGACATCCGCCAGAAGGTGGAAAGTACACAACCTGCTTTGCAAATAGATTTTGGTCAAGTGATAGGTGACATGCTGGGCGACCTGATGGCATCCGTAGAACCAATTGAGATAAAGATCTTTGGCGGTAATGCTGAAAAGCTTCACACACTTTCTAAACAGGTAGCAGAAGTTGTGAAAAAAACAGAAGGTGCTGCAGATGTATTTGACGGCATTGTAATTTCCGGCCCATCAGTAAGCATCGTACCCAATAATAGTGCATTGGCCATGTATGGCATCACGGCTCAATCCCTTCAATCGCAGGTACAACTTGGCTTACAGGGTATTCCTGTTGGAAATATCCTGGAGCATCAACAACTCACAGGCATTCGCATTATATATCCCGGTGTGGGTTTGCAAAGTGTGGAAGGCATTAAAAAACTTCAATTATTTTCAGCTTCTGGCAGACTGATCCCTATAGAAAACATTGCAACGGTTCAGGTAAATAAAGGTGATGCAGAAGTAGAAAGAGAAAACCTGCAGGCGATGGGAGTAGTAACCGGAAGACTTGAGAACCGTGACCTTGGCAGCACCATGAAAGAGATACAACAAAAGGTTTCTTCAGAAATTGTATTACCACTTGGATATCATATTGAGTATGGAGGAGCGTATGCAGAGCAGCAACAATCTTTTCACGAGTTGTTAATGATATTAATTACTTCCAGCTTGCTCGTGTTTGGTGTGATATTGTTTTTGTTCCGAAATTTTCTGGTGGCTTTAATCATTTTGTTTATTGCAGTGTTGGGTATTGCCGGCAGCTACCTGGCACTTTATATAACCGGCACAGCGCTGAATGTAGGCAGCTATACAGGATTGATCATGATCGTGGGTATCATTGGTGAAAATGCCATCTTCACTTATTTGCAATTCCGTGATTCCTTTCATGCAACAGGTAATGCAAGTGAGTCTATCATTTATTCTATCTCCACCAGGTTAAGACCAAAATTGATGACCGCCCTTGGCGCCATCATTGCACTAATGCCACTGGCATTGGGAAT
>JBKJSJ010000058.1:0-5827 GCA_046595965.1 Ferruginibacter sp. | reverse complement strand
CATTATCTGCCCTTCGTGCAGCCAGTTGCCATAAAACTGCGAGAGCTGATCTTTTAAATTTAACTGCCATTTGGTAAGTACATTTTTTTCCAAAGCATGGTGTGCTTTTAAAATTATTATAGGGGCTGCGGCTTCAAAACCCACCCTGCCTTTAATGCCAATGATGGTATCGCCCACATGCACATCCCGGCCAATTGCATAAGGCCCGGCTATTGTTTGCAAATATTGAATGGCTTCGGTTGGATGAGAAAATTTTTGATCATTGAGCATTGACAACTGGCCATTTACAAATGACAATTTAATTTGCTGAGGTTTTAAGGAAGTATCCAACTGTGTAGGCCATGCTTCTTCCGGCAACATGCCATTACTTTTTAAAGTTTCTTTTCCGCCTACACTGGTGCCCCACAAACCTTTGTTGATAGAGTAAACAGATTTTTCAAAATTCATTTCTATGCCTTCCTCTTTAAGATAGGCCACTTCGGCTTCCCTGCTCAGTTTCATATCCCGGATGGGTGTAATAATTTCCACAGCAGGTATCAAGCTGTTAAAGATCATATCAAAACGCACCTGGTCGTTGCCGGCCCCGGTGCTGCCGTGTGCTACTGCTGTGGCCTGTAGTTTTTTGGTATGGGCTGCAATATTTAATGCCTGCACCAATCTTTCGGCACTTACACTTAAGGGATAGGTATTGTTTTTTAAAACATTGCCAAACACCAGATATTTTACAATGCTGTCGTAATAATTTTTTACCGCATCAATAGTAGTGTGGGTTTTTACGCCAAGCATATATGCATGTGCTTCTATATCCTGTAATTCTGCAGCAGAAAACCCACCGGTATTTACTAAAACTGAATGCACTTCATATTTTTTTTCTCTGCCCAAAAAAACTGCACAAAAGCTGGTATCTAATCCACCACTAAAGCCGAGTACTAATTTTTTTCCGTTGCCGGGTGCAATTACCGAAGCATCTATGAGCGCTGTTTTTATTTTATCTGACATCAACAATTATTTTTTAAAAATTAAAAAAGAAACGCAGCACCGATTTGCCTGCACCGGAAATTCTTTGGTTGCCCAATAAAAATTTCATCAGCTTGCTTTGTTTAATGCGCATAAAGCGTTCGTATAATTTAGAATGCTGTTTAAAGTCTTCTGCTGTTTCTGCTGGCTCATAATGATCGGCAGGGTCGTAGAGCATAGCCGTACACATACAATTTTTCCTGTCTTTACTCATCAGAATATCAAAGTTTACACAGCTTCTGCAACCTGCCCAAAACTGTTCATCATCTGTAAGCTCACTGTAAGTTACGGGCTCGTAGCCGAGGTCAGAATTTATTTTCATTACAGCCAGGCCGGTGGTTAAACCAAATATTTTTGCATCCGGATATTTTTTCCGGGAGAGCTTAAAAATATTTCCTTTAATGCTTTTGGCTATGCCGCTTTTACGGTAGGCCGGAGCTACAATAAGACCACTGTTGGCTACAAAAGCATCGTGGCCCCAGACTTCAATGTAACAGAAGCCCACCCACCCGCCTTCCGGCGTTAGAGCAATCACTGCTTTTCCTTCCTCCATTTTTTTTATTAAATATTCGGGAGATCTTTTTGCAATGCCTGTGCCTCTTGCTTTAGCGGAAGATTCCATTTCGGCAGTAATAATTTCTGCGTATGATATGTCGGCTGCGGTAGCCGTTCGGATGATGATATTTGCGTGTTCCAATTTATTTTAAATTGAAAGGATGAAAAAACTAATGTGAAAATTTTGCATGTGTATGCAAACTGTCTGGGGGATTTTTTCACTGATAGGGGCGTTGGTTATGCTCGGCCTATCAGCAACCAGGTCGGCGGGTAGCCACTGGTGCAGTAGAAACGGGAGAAAAAGTATATGTGCTATTTTGTTTCAATACTGTATTTCTTGATTTACAGCACAAAAATAGGGTTTTCAAATTTAAATGCAGCCATTGATTATTAATTTTTTGTTAGAACTAAGGAAAATGGAGAGAGGATGTTGAATGTAGAATGTAGGATGTGGGATGTAAAATATAAGATGTAGAATGTAGGATATTAAATAAAAAGCAGTACCCATTGACTGTTGACTTATTGACTATTGACTATTGTCTTATCCATTACTGAATTGTCTATTACTAAAAACTCCACCAGCCCATCTGCTATGTTTCTATCGTTCCCTAACCTGGCTACTTTATTTTGCCCGCCAAGTTTGCCCATGCTTTTCATATAATTTACAAAGCCATTTTTTTGTATAGGAGTAACCAGTAACCGCTGCAGAATATTGCCGGCAATAAGGTCATCATAATAAACATTTTTTTGCCGCAGAGTATCATCTAATTTTTGAGAAAAGGATTCCATGTCACCCGGCAACTCTTCAAACTCTATAAACCATTCATGATAACTTTTCCCTTCGTTTGAAGAAATAAAAGGAGCCACCGTAAATTCAGTAATTTGAACGCCGGTTTCTTTTGTAACTTTTAAAATAGCTGCTTCTACTTCTTCTACAATTACATGTTCTCCAAAAGCAGAAATAAAATGTTTAGTACGGCCGGTAACTACCAGGCGGTAAGGCTCTGTAGAAATAAACTTTACGGTATCTCCAATATTATAGGCCCACAAACCTGCATTGCTGCTGATGATAAGAGCATAATTTTCGCCGGTCTTTACCTCTTGTAAACCAAGCCTGGTGGGGTTAACATTACCAATCTCTGCCACCGGCACAAATTCAAAGAAAATACCGCTACAGGTATTGAGCAACATGCCAGGTTCGTTTTGCGAATCCTGGAATGCAAAAAATCCTTCACTGGCCGGAAACAATTCTATGGTATCAACAGGGCGGCCGATGCTTTCTGTTAGTTTAGCTTTATAGGGTTCAAAATTTACACCCCCCTGCACCATCACATTAAAATTGGGAAACAGCTCGCCAATTTTTTTTCCAGATTTTTGCTGAAGCCGGTCAAAAAACATTTGCATCCATGGAGGAATGCCGCTAATGAGGGTCATATTTTCATGGATTGTTTCTTCTACAATTTTATCTAATTTTTGTTCCCAGTCCTCTATGCAATTGGTTTCGTAAGAGGGCAGTTGGTTGGCCCTTAAGTATTTGGGCACATGATGGTTTACAATACCACTGAGCCTGCCGGTAGGAATGCCTCCTATTCTTTCTAATGTGGGCGATCCGCTGAGAAAAATTAATTTACCATCGGCAAAAGCATGATTGCCGGTTTCTGCCATATAACATAACAGTGCATTGCGGGCAGTATTAATATGATTGGGAATAGAATCTTTGGTAATGGGAATATATTTTACACCGCTGGTGGTGCCGCTGGTTTTGGCAAAATAAATAGGCTGTCCTTTCCAGAGAATATTATGCTTGCCTTCTTTTATTTTTTCTATGTATGGCTTAAAGGCTTCGTAATCCCTGATGGGAACCTGTTTTATATAATCTGCATGTGTTTTTATGGAGGCAAATTCATGTTCCTTACCAAATTCTGTTTTACTCCCCGTTTTTATAAGTTGCAGCAATAAATGTTGTTGATCGGCCACGGCAGTAGCCATTCCTTTTTTTACCTGCTTATATATAAAGTTGGCAAAAGGTTTTGCCAGTAAAGATTTTATTTTCATCACTCTTTTTGTTGATCCTGTTTATTTGTTCAACACTACACATCTGATTGAGTCATCAAATTTATACAAGATTAATTTAGTAAGAGAAATATTAGGCGGATATTTTGGATATCAGATGGGGGATGTGTGAATGATGTAAAGTTTAAAGCTTTTCTGCTTAAACTGCATAAAGGTTTTAAAAACATTTTATTGATGGCATTCTACAATCAAGCAACCTAATAACAATCGCATTTATAATCCTTCTCCAGGTCTATTACTGTAACTACCACCAGTTTTTCTCCCTGTGGAGCAAATACAATGCGCACCCGCTGCCCGTCGTGAGTGAGCCCTTCCAGCGGATAAGATTTTCCTTTGGCACTCACTTCTATTTTATCTTCATTGAGCACGCCATCCTGCAGAATTTCTTTTACTTCACTTTCATCTATAAATCTGCAATCCATGCGGCAGCGGGCATGCTTGCTGTAAACAATGTTTTTTATATTCCTGTTTAATTTTTGGTATGTTCCGGTTCCAGTTTCTACCCGGCTATTATTATTTTTATTGCTATCGCCCCGTTGATTTTTTTTTACCCAAAAGAAAAGCAAGACTGCCGCCAATAATACAAGGAAAGGAAAATATTTTTTATTCACGGGTTAAAGATAAGGTTCAGCAGGTTCCAAAGGTTTTTTCTACTTAAAAGTTTATATAGGTTATTTAAGCGCTTAAGATTTTTAAACTCCGGAAAACTTTCGCTTCACACTTGCTTTTACAAAGCAAATTTTAGAGCATAGTTCCTTTTATACTTTATTTAGTCCTCTCACTTTATTTAATCCATTTACTTTATACATGCCCAAAAATAATTCAGCCTTTTACACGATTCAAACCTTTAAACGTCTTAAACCCTATCTGCCGATAGGCAGGCTCTTGTACCTTTCCTTATCTTTGCGCCCATGAACCGCACAGTAGCCTTACATACACTGGGATGCAAGCTTAATTATTCTGAAACAACTGCCATGGGCCGTATGCTTGAGCAGGATGGTTTTGTAAAAAAAGATTTTGATGAAGTGGCAGATGTGTATGTAATAAACACCTGCTCCGTTACCGAAAATGCAGATAAGGAATGCCGGCAACTGGTGCGGCGCATTCAACGCAAAGCGCCCGAAGCAATGGTAGTTATTACCGGTTGTTATGCCCAGTTGAAACCAAAAGAAATTGCAGCCATTCCCGGTGTAAACCTGGTGCTTGGTGCTGCAGAGAAATTCAATATTGCTGCACATCTAAAAGAGATTACAAAAAATGATACAGCCAGAATTTGCAGTTGTGATATTGAGGAGGTAAATATATTTAGAGCATCCCATTCGGTAAATGAACGTACGAGGGTATTTTTAAAAGTGCAGGATGGATGCAATTATAATTGCAGCTTTTGTACCATACCTATGGCAAGGGGTAAAAGCCGGAGTGACAGGTTAGAAAATGTTTTGGAAAATGTGAAAGCAATAGCCCATGGAGGTGCTAAAGAAATAGTGCTGACGGGGATAAATTTGGGTGACTTCCTCAACACATCCCTCACCCATTCCCTCTCCACACGTGGAGAGGGATGGGGTGAGGGAGCGGAGAGGGGGAAGGAGAATTTTTTTGAGCTGATAAAAAAACTGGATGCCTTTGATGGCATAGAACGCTACCGGATTTCTTCTATAGAGCCCAATCTGCTGAGCAATGATATTATAGAAATGGTTGCCAACAGCCGCCATTTTATGCCCCATTTTCATATACCGCTGCAGAGTGGAAGCAATGAAATATTAGCGGCTATGCGCCGCCGTTACCGCAAAGAATTGTATGCCGAAAAAGTAAGATTGATAAAAACGATGATGCCACATGCTTGTATAGGTGTGGATGTAATAGTGGGTTTTCCAGGAGAAACAGATGAACTGTTTGATGAAACTGTACAATTTCTGCAGGGCCTGGATATTTCTTACCTGCACGTTTTTACATATTCGGAAAGAGACAATACTCATGCCCTTACGCTGGGGCCGGTAGTACCTGTCAATATCCGGCACAACCGGAATAAAATGCTACGCAATATCAGTTACACTAAAATGCAGGAATTTACCCAACAGCATATTGGCCAAACCCTGAAAGTATTATTTGAAAGCCGCAACAAAAACGGCATGATGGAAGGCTACACGGATAACTACATAAAAATTACAACGCCGTATAAAAA
>JBKJSJ010000035.1:0-2528 GCA_046595965.1 Ferruginibacter sp. | reverse complement strand
TACTGCACCGGGTGAAACGGTTTCTTCTGCATCAATTCTATAATAAAGAAAAATGCAAAGGTTAAACCAATAAATAAAATAGCATACTTAACGCTTCGCATCGTTTTATTATACTGATCGGCAGGCTGCACAAGGCTTACACCAAATGCCATCTTTTTTTCCTGCACGGTATTTTCTTTCATTACAGTAGCAAAGGGAAGATTGGCCTGGTTAAAATTCCATTTGGCTAAAAATCCGCTATCACTAATTTCTCTTTCATCGGGCAGCATATCGCCATCAAATGAAGGACTTGGCCAGGCTGATTTTAATAAAAACTTACTGGTTGCACTCATAGGAATAAAATGAAGTTGCTCACTTCCTTTAATTTTTACCTGCATACTAAATAGCAACCCATTAACCGCAGCATCTGCAGTTAAATTTACGGGTACAGATAAACCAACCCCACCAAAATCATCTACAGGTAAACCCGGAGTTAATAATAATTTCTGGCCATTAAAGTTTATATAAATTTCTTCTTCTATCCCTTTAAAATCGCTGAGCGTAAAACACAATTTTGCATTGGCATAATCTACATTGGTAAGATTAATATCAGCAGGCCATTTTATTTTAAAACTGCCATTCATGCCGATATCCGTTTTATACAACAGCACTTTGTAAATAGATCTTGGCCGTTGCTCGGGAAAAATTTTTCCATTTACAATCAGTTCGTTTGCCAGCAACAATAATTTGGTTTTGGTTGCTAGCGTTTTGCCTTCGCTGTTTATAAAAGTATCTGTGTAAGGCACTACTAAAAACGGGGCAGATAATGTTTGTGCAGTAGCCCACTTGCTGCTCACTTCTTTTACTACTTCCTTTTGCCTGGCTTCCCTTTCTTCAATTAAATTATAGATAAATAAAGTTGGAATAAGCATAACTAATATCAGAACGCCTGTTATGAATCCTTTTATTAAAATTTTGTTGGGTTGCTGTGCAACCGGGCTGTAAGATGGCTGAGTTTCCATTATATTATTTATTTTATTTGATTGAGAAAAAAGCTGGTTTAAAACATTTATATATGAATAATTTACCGGCTCGTTATTATTAAAATAAAAAGAAACCGGCTTTAAGATAATTAACAAGACAGCAGCAGCACAGCCAGAAAGTGCTGCACAAATAATGACTGCGGTTAATAAAAATCCTGGCCCCGTTGCTTCGTTATTAAATGCAAATGCTAAAACCCGCATGGCGGCTGCTGCCAGTGCATAAGGAATAGTTACAGTAAATAAAAGCAGCAACAGGCGCAAAATTTTTGTTTGCCATTCTACAGCACTGCGGTTTATGAATGGAATTATTATTAACAAAACTACCAATACAGGCAAACTGCCTATCAATGATGCAATAAAAACAAATACCGGCATTAACGGGCTAAACCCTTTACTATCTATTATTAAATAACCAACCATGCCAATTGCAAATACAAGGGAAGTAAAAATCCAAAGTCTTAATGAAATGCTGGCAGATGTATAACTTTTTTTCATTTTTTCAAAAGTGCTTTGTATTTCAAAGTTTAAATACAAAAAAATTTATCTTGTAGATTTTATCATTTTTTCTAATGCATCAATATGCGTTTTAAATACTTTTTCACCTGCTTTGGTAATGGCATAAGTTGTATTTGTTTTTTTACCGATAAACCCTTTCTCTACTTTGATGATATTATTTTCTTCCAATGCTTTTATATGACTGGCAAGGTTTCCATCAGTAATTTGTAATAATTCTTTCAGGTCATTAAAGTTTACTACATCATTAACCATCAGGGCACTCAGGATGCCCAGCCGCACACGGCTATCAAAAAGCTTATTTAATTGATTGATCGGATTCTCCATTAATTTATTTTATTTTCAACCAGACCACTACTGACATCTGAACACTGATAATTGACCAATGACTTTTGACTACCGACTATTACCCCTTTCATATTTCGACCACATATACCCACCATACAAAATATGCAGTACTCCAAAACCTAATGCCCAAAAATATAGACCATACCCCACAAACCAAAGATTGATAATGCCCAGCAAAATCTGGCAATAACCGAGGTATCTTATTTCTATCAATGTGTATTTGCTTGCATTTATTAACGCCAGTCCATAAAAAAGAAGGCAGCCCGGAGCTACCAAACCAAAAGTGCCAAACTGCAATAATTTAAACAGAAATATTCCTCCTACCAATAATGGTATACTTACATTAACCAATAAACGTCTAGCACTGTTGCCCCAAATGGGCGTTCCTTCTTTTTTACTTTTTAGATAAGTAAAAATAAAAGAGCTGATTAATGCGGCCATAAAAGTGGCTGCTGCAATCCAAAAAAGGTAGTTGTTTAAAATAATTGAGTAGGTATTGTTGCCCATTTCTGTGGTAACACTTACAGGTTCCATCATATAATCTTTGTACCCAAAGACATAAGGATAAGCCAGCCATGCACCTGTTAATGCACAGATGCCAGCACTGATGCCACTTAAACCGCTAAGGCTAATGAACCGGCTGCT
>JBKJSJ010000466.1:0-12817 GCA_046595965.1 Ferruginibacter sp. | reverse complement strand
TATCAGGAGCAAATACAAAAAGGCGAAAGTATTACAGAGAATACCCTCGCCATATGTGCAGGAAATATCACCTGCCTAATTAGGCCTTGCGGCCACAAAATATGTTAGATGTGCAGTTTTTCTTTTTTAGCCATCAGCTCATCTACTGTTTCTTTGTAGTCTTCGTCTGGCACGCAGCAGTCAACCGGGCATACTGCAGCACATTGTGGCTCTTCGTGAAAACCCTGGCACTCTGTACACTTATTGGGAACTATGTAGTAGATGTCTGAAGCAATGGGTTCATTGCGTTTATCTACATCCAGGATAGTTCCATCCATTAAAGTATAAGGACCTTTTACGGTGGTTCCATCGGAGATTGCCCACTCTACTCCACCTTCATAAATTGCATTGTTGGGACACTCGGGCTCGCAGGCACCGCAGTTTATACATTCGTCTGTAATCTTTATTGCCATCTGTCGTAATTTTGTTGCAATTTAATAATAACGGAATGAATTTACAAACGAGAATTAATTTAATGGGCAGGCTGGGAACATATTTAAAAAATGATGATGCAGAATGGAAAGAAATAAAACAACAGGCGGGTTATAAAAATGGCTGGTTTACACCTGATTTCATTGATATTGCCTGCGAAAAAATTTTTACAAATTTCTTAAATGAAAACCTATTGCAGCAATGGACTGATATATATCATATAGATGATGCTGTTGAAAAAAGAAATATAGGGATAGTAATGGCAGGAAATATTCCACTTGTTGGCTTCCACGATTTTCTGTCGGTCTTCATTTCGGGTCACCGGCAAACCATAAAATTATCTGCTAAAGATGATTTGCTCTTAACCCATCTTGTAAAGAAATTAACCGAATGGGATGCACGTATAGAAGACCATATCAGCTTTGCAGAAATATTAAAGGGATGTGATGCATACATTGCTACCGGCAGCAATAATTCGGCAAGGTATTTTGAACAGTACTTTGCAAAGTATCCCCATATCATCCGTAAAAACAGGACTTCGGCGGCTATCCTTACCGGAAAAGAAACCCCGGAACAACTGAAAAAATTAAGCGACGATATTCATTTATATTTTGGACTGGGCTGCCGCAATGTGAGTAAAATTTTTGTACCCGTTGGATACAACTTCATTCCTTTATTAAAATCATTTGACAGGTACAGTTATTTTGCCGATCATCATAAATATAAAAACAATTACGACTACCAGTTGTCTATCATATTGCTCAATAATATTTATTATATGACCAATGGCAGCACCCTGCTTACCGAAAACAAATCATTGTTTTCGCCCATCAGCCATCTGCATTTTGAATATTATGAAGATGCCCAAAAAACTACGGCCCATTTAAAACAAAACGATGAACTTCAATGTATGATAGACAACCGTGAAATTGATTTTGGAGCTGCACAAAACCCGGGACTTTTTTCTTATGCCGATGGAGTAGATACTATGCAATTTTTGCAGCAACTCTAACCATCTACGAAAGTCTTTCTAATTTAATGTTAAAGATGGCAGCAGGTAAAACACATTTTGTCAGAGCATCGTTACTTTGTATGTAAAGGCACAACATTTGAAAGATTGTTATTTTTGAATTAGTAAAGCATAAAATAGTTCACCATGAAATTGAAACAAATTCTACTCACAACAATGATCAGTGCGCTCACCACTATCGGGTTGATTTATGGGTACAACCATTTTTTTAAAACATCCACTTCTTTTGCAGGTCAGCAACCTGGTGTGGTTCCATCCAATTACAAATACACAGGATTCCTGGATGGAGATAAGCCGGGTGCCGGAGCATTTCCAGATTTTGTTCTTTCTGCACAGGCTGCAACACCGACTGTAGTGCATATTAAAACAAAGACCAACGCCAGGCAGGTAACCAACAATCTGCCCCGCACACAACAAAAGAATCCTTTCAGCGATTTTTTTGATGAAGACATGATGAACCAGCTATTTGGTGGCCGCTCCGGTGTTATTCCCGAACAAAGGGCTTCGGGTTCCGGTGTAATTATAAGTGATAATGGCTTTATAGTTACCAACAATCATGTGGTAGCCCAAGCCGATGAAATAACGGTAACACTGAGCGATAAAAAAACATATAAGGCAAAAGTTATTGGTACCGACCCTGCGTATGACCTTGCAGTAATTAAAATAGAAGCTGCTTCACTTCCTTATCTTGTTTACGGCAATTCAGACGATATTAAAGTAGGCCAATGGGTTTTGGCCATTGGGTATCCATTAAACCTGGAAACCACCGTTACCGCCGGTATCGTTAGTGCCAAAGCCAGGAGCCTTGGCCTTAACAGGGACAGAGACGGAAAAGCTAACAATGCAGTGGAATCCTTTATTCAAACGGATGCGGCAGTAAATTCCGGCAATAGTGGAGGTGCGCTCGTAAATACAGATGGTAAATTAATTGGTATTAACTCTGCCATTGCCTCTCCTACCGGTTATTATTCAGGATATTCTTATGCTATCCCGGTAAATATTGTAAAAAAAGTAGTTGATGATATTATCAAATTTGGTACAGTGCAGCGGGCATACCTGGGAATTGAATATGCCAATGCAAGCGATATGAGTGATGAAGAAAAGAAAGACCGGGGCATACCAGCCAATGCCTATGGCATATATGTGCAGAATGCTTCTGCTGATGGTGGTGCTTATGTTGCCGGTATCCGTAAAGGCGATATTATTAAATCTATCAATGGCGTAATGGTAACGAGCGGGGCCGAAATGCAGGAACAGGTGAGCCGCTATAAGCCCGGCGATAAAGTGCCCGTAACTTACTTAAGAAACGACAAAGAAAATACTGCCTTTATAACGCTTAAAAACAAAGCAGGCAATTATGAAGTGGTAAAAGCAGATATTGCCACAGATGCCTTGGGTGCGGAGTTGGTAACCCTGGATACTAAAAAAGCAAAAGATTTGGGCGTACCCGGTGGTATCATTGTAAAGAAAATTAAGGAAGGCATCTTAAACGATCAAACAAGGATGAAAGATGGTTTTATTATTCTTAAGTTGAATGATAAAAATGTAACCAATATTGCAGAATTAAAAGATGTAATGGGCCGTACAAAAAATATAACCATCAGTGGATTTTACCCTGGTTATGAGGGTGTGTATGAATATCCCGTGATTTTGGGAAATGATGAATAAGAATTTTAAGAAAATGATTCCATATAAATAAAATCCCCCGGCAAAAGCCAGGGGATTTTATTTTAGAAAAGTATTTAAACTTTTTACCGATTGCCCGAAGTTTAAAAATTAGAAAAAAGGATATAACTCTAAGGGTCCTTAAAAAACATTTGAAGTCATTTAAAATTTCAACAGTATGTTGAACGGTTTAGGGGGAGTTAGAGATTATACTTGTTATTGAATGCAATGCAATTTCCTACACTGAATTAATCGGCACAGGCAGGCTTAATACCTTCTAATATTTATTCGTAGTTGGTTGCACTACTTTATTTATCAAGAGGAATAATAATTCCTGGTAATAAAAATCCCCGGCAAAAGCCAGGGGATTTTTATTATAAAAGTATTTAACCTTTTAAAAGTTTCTTGCTGTCATTTCTACCCTGCGGTTTTTTGCACGGCCTGCAGCAGTTTTATTATCTGCTATTGGTTTTTCTTCGCCATAGCCGGTAGATATCATCCTGGACTCTGCCACTCCTTTACTAACCAGGTACGCCCCAACAGAAGCAGCACGATCATGAGAAAGGGTATGATTGTTTTCATTTGTTCCTACATCATCTGTATGGCCATCTATATCCAGCATCAATGATTCGTCTGCTGCCATTAAAGCTGCTACATCATTTAAAGATTTGTAACTCTTAGCAAGTAATTTGGCACTGCCGGTAGAAAAGAAAATATTTTTAGCAGCATAATTAATTTTATCCACTACTTCTTTTGCTATTTCCGGACAACCCTGGTTAGCGGCTGTGCCCGGGCGGGTTGGGCATTTATCATCTTCATCATTTATACCATCTCCATCTCCATCAGGAATGGGGCATCCCTGGTAACGGGCCAGGCCGGCTACTGTTGGGCATTTATCCTGCTCATCATTTATACCATCTCCATCTGTATCGGGTATAGGACATCCCTGGTATTTAGCTGTACCAGCAACATCCGGGCATTTATCATCTCCATCGGCAATACCATCTCCATCTCTGTCCGGGCAACCCTGTAAGCTGGCAAGGCCGGCTACATCGGGGCATTTATCATCTACATCCAGCACTCCATCGCCATCCCTGTCAACTACCACTGGAATTACCGGTACTTCTACAGGCACTATCACTTTTTTCTTAACAAAAGTATGAGCCATACCAAAACTATGGTATAAATGATAAGCTACATTTTCGGTAACAGGTACACGGTACTGGGTGTTTAGCATTAAATAAGTATCCTCCGTTATGCGTGCCTGTATGCCTAAACCAACTGGTATAAAAGCACCGAAGTATCCTTTATATTTAGATGCACCTACACCTAGCGTAAGAAAAGGATTGAACCAGTATTTATCTGTTACTAATTTTAAATTGCCAGTAGCCACCGCTTCCAGTAAAAGGTTTTGCTTACCGGTTAATATTTTATTAGGCACAGGATAATCTGTAAAAGCTGCTGAAAGTACTCCCGCAAAATCTACATGATCGCTTAACCCCTGAATATAACTGATAGCTAAACCGGGTGACATTCTTTTTGGTTTTGACCATTGTTTATCTCTAAGTACTGTAGATAAACCACCAGCTCTTAATTCTGATGCAGTTTTAAAATCATTTAATACAAAATGAATTCCTAAAGTGGGTCCTTTTTTGTAATCATTCTGGCTAAAAACTGTTGTACATACAACAATAGCCAATAGAGAGAGCATAAGTTTCTTCATAAAAGTTGTTTTTCGTAAACGTGACAAAAATAGCGGCTTAGTTTGATTTGGTGAAATAAATTACGCACATCCTGTGCTATACTTTTCTGCCCTGCTCTGCAGAAAATTGATTTAACTGATTTTTTTATATGGTTTTTGATTTAATACTTCCACTTTTACCCGGGTAAGGCCACTCTTGATATAACCCAGTTTTTGTGCGCCTGTTCTTGTAAGATCTACTATTCGCCTGGTTTTGGGATGAAGCCTGTCATTGGTGCGAACTACTATTGCTTTACCATTGCGCAAATTGGTTATGCGTATCCAGGTGCCCAAAGGTAAAACATTGCAGGCTGCAGTTAAGTTTCCCTGGCTGAAAATTTCTCCTGTAGCAGTTTTTCTACCTGCAAATTTAGCAGCATAAAAACTTGCCTGGCCATAAAGAATCCTGGATGCAGTGTTTTTCTTTTTTTGATTGGATGTGGTAGTATTATAATTGCTGTTTTGCGGCAGAACATTTTGACAACAGACCTCAGCATTCATAAAAATTGCTGAGGCAAATAATAAAAATATTATTTTTTTAATGTGTTGTCTTTTTACCATATAGCATTTTAAAGTAAACAATCATCTAAGGGCAAAATATTTTTCTCTTACAAACTTGTCCTCTGCATAAATGTCATCAAAAAATTTAATAGAATCTTTTGCTCCTTCGCAACCAAAGTAAAGAATAAAAATCGGTATCTGCTTTTTGATTTGTATGGTATGCTTTTGTTTTTGGGCTATCCAGCTTATAATGGAGTCTGTATTATATTTTAAAGAATCGGGCTGGCGGGATAGCAGGCTATCGTTTCGCACAAGATAAAAAGCCAGTTTCTGCCAGTCCTGCACCCTTACACAACCATGACTCAAACTGCGGTTACTGTTTTTAAAGAGATACCGCTGGTTGGTATCGTGCAGGTAAACCGAATAAGGATTTTTAAAATTAAATTTAATCACTCCTAGCGCATTATTATCACCACTACCCTGCCGCACAAAATAGGGAATCCCTTTTTTATACTTCGCCCAGTTTACCGACCAGGGATCTACTTCGTCTCCATTGTTAGAAAAAAGGCCTAATCCTTTTCGTGCCAGGTAACCGGGGCTTTTTTTAAGGCCCGGTAACATTTCTTTCATTATTATGCTATTGGGCACCGTCCAGGTGGGATAAATAACAAGATTGGAAACCTGGCTAATGATATGTGGTGTCGGAGTGCCCGTTTTACCAATAATTACTTTAGACTCCATCATCAGTGAATCCTTGTCCCATACCTGCAGTTTATACGAAGGCAGGTTTACCCAAATAAATTTTTCGGGTAACCGCACCGGTAATTGTTTGTAACGGTCTAATGTGATAGCAATCCTTTTAAGTTTTTCTTTATCTGTATTATTAAGCTTGCTTACCATAGCAGCAGATAACTGACCCGTAGTTTTAAATCCATTTTCTGTTTGATATTGTATGAGCAGGCGGCTTAAAGATGCAGAGTCAGGAGCAAATGCATTGCCGGTTGTAAACCCGCTTTCTTTTAATCTTTTCAATAATTTTTTTAAAAAAAATAAGGAATCTTTATAAGGATAATTAAGATAAGTGTAATTCCCTGTATCCATGCTGCTCAAAAAAGAAGGGATATTTTTTTTAAGTAAAACATAGTCTTTAATAGATGGCTGCAGCATTTTTACAATACTGCTCACCGAGTCGCCACTGAGTAATTTATTAAGTACGGCAGAAAAAAATGTTTCCTGCTTTGCAGCATTATTTTTCCATGCAAGGCTATCGGGCTGCAGCCGCCCTTGTTTAAGATCCTGGATAATATGAAAAAATGCATCGCTTAGTAACAGGTCGGCTTTTACCCACAAGCGGGCATCTTTTCTTTTAAGCGAATCTGCTTCCAGGCTTTGCTTCAATGATTTTAAAATTGAAAACTGGTAGTCTTCCGCAAATAATCCATCTTCTGCTGCTACACTAAGATATTGAAACAGCGAATCTGTGTGAGGTTTCCAGTTTTCCTGGCTGCTCCACACCGGCTCATATTTAGTGCTGGAATAGTAGTAATGAATGACTGGTAAAAATAAAACTTTGGTGCTGTCATCTATTTTTTTGGTGCTGTCTATACCTGTTTTAGTCAGGAGCTTTTGTAACTGTTGCTGCACCACTATATCCATCCGCTCGGGTTCTACCAGTTTTATTTCATCCTCCGCTTTATCATGGCCGCAGGAATTACAAAAAAGGGTAAGGACTAACAGAAAAACAATAGGAAATCTTTGTAAATAATTCGTATCATTTTTAATAAGAGTAAACGGGAGTAAAAATTTAATCATGCTTTCTATAAAAATATTTCATTACAAGATACATAAACCTTTAATAGCATCTGTTTCCGCATTGTATAAATGTTAATTATACAAACCTGTTTGTATCGGTAAAAAAATAAAAAAACTGCTGACTCAATAACTAATACAGATTGGATCATAAAGTTAGTTGAACCGGTATTAGCAAAAACCAAACCGTACAAAGGTTTATACTTAAATTTCAGGATACGCTCATTAACCTATAAATGAAATTCAGTTTGATATAACAACCAGTCATTTAAAATTTACCATTAATTTGCAGCTAACTTTTTATTCATGAAGTATTATATCATTTCCGGCGAAGCAAGCGGCGATCTGCATGGCAGCAACCTTATAAAAGAACTGCATAAACTGGATGTCCACGCAACTATCCGATGCTGGGGTGGAGAAATGATGGAGGCTGCCGGTGCCACGCTGGTAAAGCATTACAGCCAACTGGCATTTATGGGCTTTGCCGAAGTAATTATGAACCTGCCCACCATTTTTAAGAATATTGCCTTCTGCAAAAAAGATATTTTGGAGTTTAAGCCCGATGTGTTGATACTGATAGACTACCCCGGATTTAATTTACGCATTGCAGAGTGGGCCCGCAAACAGGGATTAAAAATTGTTTATTATATATCTCCCCAAATTTGGGCCTGGAAAGAAAACCGCATTCACAGCATAAAAAAAAATGTAGATAAAATGCTGGTCATTCTTCCTTTTGAAAAAGCGTTTTATGCCAAATGGAATTTTGATGCAGAATATGTAGGGCACCCGCTGGTGGAAGTTATTGAGGAGTTCAGGGAAAAGAATTCGCAGTCAATAGTCAATAAGTCAAAGGTCAATACTCAAAGGTCAATACTGAATGATGAAAAGCCAATAGTCAATTTTGAGACCAATACTCCAATAACCAATGATCCAATGACCAATGAACCATTGACCCATGACACAGAAAAGTCTATGGCTCCAAAAATTATCGCCCTCCTACCCGGTAGCCGCCGGCAGGAGATATTAAAGAAGCTGCCCATTATGCTCCAGGTGGCCAGTCATTTTCCAGCTTATATATTTGTAGTGGCAAAAGCACCCGGCCTGCCCGCATCCTTTTATAACGAACTTTTATTGCCTTTTAAAAATGTGAGTGCGGTAGAAAATAAAACCTATTCATTATTATCAGCCTCCACAGCAGCCCTTGTTACCAGCGGAACGGCTACTTTAGAAACTGCTTTGTTTGCAGTACCGGAAGTTATATGCTACAAAGGCAATACTATTTCGTACCAGATTGCAAAGCGGCTCATTAAAATAAAATACATCTGCCTGGTAAACTTAATAATGGATAAAGAAGTGGTAAAAGAATTAATTCAGGAGGAGCTGACCGTAAAAAACCTGGTGACAGAATTAAATAAATTATTGTTTGATGAAACAAAAAAGCAACAACTCCAAAAAGATTATAAGGAACTGAAAGAACTGCTGGGTGCAGGTGGACACGCATCTGCAAATGCGGCAAAAAGTATTTATGCATTACTTGCAAAATGATTAGCTCACTATTAATTTAATTACAATAAATATTAATGCCAGTAAAAATAAAATAATAGAAAGCCTGTTGATGCCATGCATATATTTTACAAACTGAGAGTTGGGCGCATTGGGATCTTTTTTTTTGAGCCAAAGATATTCTGCGATCTGTTTTAGCACACCCATGATCTATATAATTTTGATTTAGCAATTTAACATAAATATACAAACGCCTGTTAAAGCTTTTTGTTCGCAAAACCAAAATGCGCTCATCTGCGTATTTTTTTTATAAACAATTTAAAATGAAAAATTTTATCGCTGCTTTTGGATTGGTCTTGCTCACTTTTGGATGCAATGCCCAAAAAGCAAAAAAGCAGGCTCCTGCAAACACTGCTTATACCGTAGTAAAAACAGATGCAGAATGGAAAAAACAATTAACGCCTCTACAATACCAGGTAACCAGGCAAAAAGGAACCGAACGGCCATACAGCGGAAACACATGGGACAATCATAAGGCGGGAACTTATTATTGTGTTGCTTGCAATTTACCCCTGTTTAATTCTACCAGTAAGTTTGAAAGTGGTACCGGCTGGCCAAGTTTCTGGCAACCTATTAATAAAAAAAATATAGAAGAAATTACAGATAATTCTGCAGGCATGCAGCGCACAGAAGTAAATTGCAGCAGGTGTGGCGCACATTTAGGACATGTATTTAGTGATGGCCCAAAACCCACCGGCCTGCGCTATTGTATGAATTCGGCTTCATTAAATTTTGTAAAGAATTAAATACTTTTAATAAAAACTTTTTAATCGTTTCCCTATTAACACACTTGCCCCGGCTAATATGCCGGGTTAAAAGTGTTTAGGATAAATAAAATTGAATAATACCGGTTTCATTTATAAATTAATCCAATACTGAAATACTCTGGTATATGTAGGCATTTACCGGAACCTAACCGCACAAAAGCTAACCGAAATTTAAGCCACCAAACATTGACCTAAAATGAAATTCCGTTTGGTATAATGAATATTTTATGTAATTCATGTAAATTCATTTAGTACTTTTAAACAGAAAAATATTTTAATAGCACTTTTATAATTTTATTTTATACCAAGACCTTGTACTTTTTTTTCTAATGACTAAAATTAAACAAAAACATCCCTTAGCCATCCGTTGGTTTCACTGGATAAATTTTCCTGTGCTAGCCATAATGATGTGGAGCGGGTTATTAATTTACTGGGCAAATGCTGTTTACCGCATAGGCTGGGGCGATAAAACCATCCTTAAACTTTTCCCTAAATCTTTTTATGATCTTTTAAAAGTGCCTTTCAGGCTGGCCGAGGGCATGAGCCTGCATTTTGTATTTATGTGGATTTTTGCCCTTAATGGAATCATCTATTTTTTATACCTGCTTTTTTCAAAAGAATACAGATTAATTTTTCCAGATAAAAAATCACTGAAAGAATCCTGGCAGGTTATACTGCACGATTTAAGGATAAAAAAAAGTTTGCCTCCCCAAAAAAAATACAACGCAGCACAGCGTTTAGCTTATACTGCAGTAATTATTTTAGGATTTCTAATGCTGCTTACCGGTCTTGCAATTTATAAACCGGCCCAATTAAATTGGCTATGCGCTTTACTCGGTGGTTACAAATGGGCAAGGGCCGAACATTTTATAATTACCATTTTATTTTTCCTGTTTTTTTTAGTGCATGTGATGCAGGTAATTTTAGCCGGATGGAATAATTTTCGGGGAATAATAACTGGTTTTGAAATTGTGAAATCAACGGAGGAGAAAAATGATGAACCAATAGAAAACAGCCCTGCAGTTATACCAATTATAGAAAAAAATTAAATCTTTTTGTATGAACAACACAGAAAAAATTGTTTCAGTTTCTTACATCAGGAACAGAACAATTATTTCCTTTGTATATTTCTTTTTATTTGTCGGGGTATGCATTGCAGGATGGGTATGGATGCATCAGCAACCAAAAGAAGCGGGAGCATTAGCACCCTTGCGAAAAGTTTTAAATGCAAATGAATTAATTTTTGGCAACATTTACAGCACTACTAATTTAGCCAAAACCTTTCCCATAAAAGAAGCAGTAACATCAGTAAGGGTTAATGGCAGTGCCGGCCTTAGTAATAATTTTGATACAGCCGCCTGGCGGCTGCAGTTGGTGAAAAGCCCCGGCGATACCCTCTTCATTACCTTAAATGATATTAAAAAACTCCCAAAAACCGAAGTTGTTTTTAATTTTAAATGCATAGAAGGCTGGAGCCAGATTACGCATTGGGGCGGTGTGCGCTTTAGCGATTTTGCAAAACACTATGGCCTGGATGAACAAACCCACCTGCAGTTTACTTCATTGGTTACGCCAGACAAAGGTTATTATGTGGGCATTGACAACAGGAGCATGATGCATCTGCAAACCATTTTATGTTATGAAATGAATGGTGCAGCATTGCCTATGAACCAGGGTTATCCACTGCGGTTAATTATTCCCGTAAAGTATGGTGTAAAACATTTGAAAAGAATTGGAACAATCTCTTTTAGCAATGAGCGGCCACCCGATTATTGGTATGAAAGAGGATACGATTATTATTGTGGTTTGTAGTTATCAAATTGAAATACATTTTTTATTTTTTTGTGTTGTATACATTGACTCGGCATGTAATTTTTTATCTAACTATCTGCATAATTATTTTCATTGGTGCATAAACAATCCCATATACAAACCCTACCCTCATATTATACTATCTTTATTGCTGTAATAAGTGCATTATGACAAGAGAAGAAAAATTTATGCAGGAAGCCATTGCGCTTTCTCAAAAAGGAATACATCAAAATGAAGGGGGGCCTTTTGGTTGTGTTATTGTAAAGGATAATACAATCGTAGGCCGTGGAAACAACCAGGTAACTTCTACAAACGACCCCACCGCTCATGCTGAAATAGTCGCCATTAGGGATGCATGTAAAACTTTAAATAGTTTTCAACTGCAGGGTTGCGAAGTATATACGAGTTGTGAGCCCTGCCCCATGTGCCTGGGTGCCATCTACTGGGCAAGGCCTTCTATTATTTATTTTGCCAACAACCGCCAGGATGCTGCAGATGCGGGCTTTGATGATTCTATGATCTATGATGAAATGAAAGCTGGCATTGAAGAAAGAAAAATTCCTATTAAAAGTATTGGAAGACAAGAAGCACTGGAAGTTTTTAAGCAATGGAAAAATAAAGGAGATAAAACACTTTACTGATAACTATTTTTTACCGCAATAATTTCTGCCGCAATGCTTACAGCAATTTCCTGTGGCGTTTGGCTATTGATAGCAATGCCAATGGGTGTTTTTATTTTAGCTAAAATATTTTCATCCATTTTTTCTGCTCTGTAAGCCGCCAGCATTTTTTCCATTTTATTTTTGCTGCCCAGTACGCCGGTATATTTAAAATCTTTATTTATCAAAGCCCGCAGGGCAATATCATCTGTTCGGTATCCTACCGTCATAATAACTACATACACATTGCTGCCGGGCTGCACCAGTGTTTGCAAAAGGGAATAAGAGTTTATTATATGCTTTTCATCTGCAAAAATATTTTGATCCATTGTATTTAATCCCTCTCTTTCTTCATAAACTTCTATATAAAAATTCATGCTGCTCATTAACTGGCTTAAGGCTAATGCACAATGCCCGCCGCCAATAATAACCAACCGGTTTTTAATGCCGGTTTTTTCAATGAGTAAAAATGCTATTTCATTTTGTTGCTGAAACAAAAAATTTTGTGCAGGAATTTCATTGCTGAAACGTATGCTCTTTTTTGTAAGTATTAAACTTCCATTCTCCTTTTTTTGCAGGGAATGAAGCAATGCATTTATGTGATTCAAGTCGCCCTGCTTCACCGGGTACATAAAAATAGTTTGCTCCCCTGAGCAAATCATACCGCTTTTATTTTTGCCGGATTCTTTATCATGCTGCTGCCTGTAAACCCCTGCTGCGGCAGCATTTTCTGCCAGGTATGATTTAGCCATCTCTACAAATTTATGCTCCATAATGCCGCCACCAATGGAGCCACAAA
>JBKJSJ010000457.1:0-11670 GCA_046595965.1 Ferruginibacter sp. | reverse complement strand
CTGGGGAGCAGCAGGAATATTTTTTTTAGGAACAACAGGCTTAACTTTTTTGGGTGCAGGAGGAAAACAAACCGGAAGTCCTCCCGCAAGTTTGGTTGGTCTGCCGGATATTTTTTTTAGAATAATTTCATCGCCATCCATCCCAAAAAAAGAACTTAAACCGGTTTGTATGTACACCATTCCTTTTAAATTTCTTATACCAACTTCTTTTTCTTCCCACAGGATAATGCGCATTAACACATGTGTACCGCTGTTTTCTATAAAATATTTTCCACTGATAAACCACAGTTTTCTTTCCGAATCGTAACGGCCCTCATAAGCAGCAATGCAATGATCCAATTTGTTTTTCAATTGATGATCATATGTATAGCCACAAAGTTCATTTCCTTTTTGTTCTATACTTATCAGCAGTTGTTCATCTGGCAAATCGGCTTGCCAGGTGCCGGTAATATTTTGTGCCGCCAAATGGGTAAAGCCCGGCAATAAAAAAAAAAGAATGGTATAGAAAAAAACCTGCTTCATTATAATTTAAATTTACTACAAATACTTCAACCACTTTCTATTGAATTTTAGGTTTTAACTTTGTATTAATACAGCATGTGTTTAAGATTAAAATGAAGGAAGAAAAATATTTAAATAAAAATTATTTTTTTAAAAGATAAGTGTATAAAGGCTCCGGAACTTAACCTTCTTTTATTTTAGTTGTTTCCAGCACTTCCCGCAAAAATTCATTTAGTTCTTTAGCCCTGCTCATTATCATCAGGTGATTGGCATCCTGAACTCTATGGGTAGGATGTGTAAAACGGATGGGCAAAATGCCATCTTTGGTGCCGTGTATTTGCCAGAGTGGTTGGGGGATAGTTTCATTTTTCCAGCTCAGTATAGCATGGATTGCCCAACGGATAAACGCCGGATCACTTTCTCTAATTATTTGTTTTAATAAAGTTTTGTCCTCTAAACTATCTGGCATAAAATCCCGGTTAAGCATAGACGCTTTTTTAAAAACCGATACTGGAATTAATTTATGCAATCTTAAAAAATAAGCCCATTTAAAATGGGCGGGTAAATGATTGTGAGTAGGTACACTACAGAGCAGGATACAGGCAGTGGGATCATATTCATTGGCTATTTCTGTGGCTATCATCCCCCCCATAGATAAACCAACCAAAGAAAAGGGTTCCGATGTATCAATGGGTGCTGCCAGCCTTAGCGCATAAGCCCGCAGTGTTTCTTTTTGCTGCGGTTTTATCCAATCCAGGTAAATAGCTTCGTAACCAATGGGCAGTATTATATTTTTAAATACCCTGCTATCGGCAGCCAGGCCACTGATAAAGTAAACTTTCATTCTATAAAAGTAGTTCATAAAATAAAAAAAGGGCCAGGATAGAAATCCAGCCCCGAGTTAAAATCCAATATCCTATGAAAAACCGATACAAAGAAACAATGCATACTTTAATTGATCACCGGTGTTTTCACGGTATTTTTACCGGGAAATCCCGGTATTTTTTTGCGTAATAATTATTTACTAAAAAAAATAGTTATCTCAACTTAAATGCAGGGCCGATCACTTTTTTATGCAGTTAGTTTAAAGTTGATATTTACTTCGTAATTTTCACGCCAAATCAGCAGCATGTTCAACAATATCGTACAATTTTTTCAAACCCTGGACCATCATCCGCTGCAGCGCATGGCCATTCTTGTTGGCGGGTTACTTTTTTTCTGGATCATTGAGGGAGCGATACCATTACTGAATCTTAGTTACAAAAAAAATAAACTCAGGCATGCGTTCGTAAATATTGGATTTACATTAATTCACCTGCTTATTCATACTTTTTTGGCTATTCTTATTATTAAACTCAGCGACTGGTGCCTGCATAATCAATTTGGAATTATTTACTGGCTCAAAGCAAATATTGCCTTTACTATCCTCATTGCTTTTTTTACCCTTGACTTTTTTGGTGGCTGGCTGGTGCATATTACCGAACACAAGGTTCCTGTTTTTTGGCGTTTTCATGTTATTCATCATGCAGATAATAATGTAGATGTTACCACAGGTTTGAGGCATCACCCGGTAGAAAGTTTATTAAGGGGCCTGTTTTTCTTTATGGGCATTTTGGTTAGCGGTGCACCTATGTTTGCGGTTATGATTTTTCAAACTATTTTGATACTTGCCACAGCTTTTACGCATTCCAATATCAGTTTGCCGAAATGGTTAGATACTGCTTTAAGTTTTATTTTAATTTCTCCCAACATGCATAAAGTGCATCATCACTGGAAACAACCTTTTACAGATAGTAATTATGGGGCAATATTATCTATTTGGGACCGTTTGCTTGGTACCTTTAAGAAATTAGACCCTTCACAAATCCGGTATGGCCTGGACCGTTATTATCCCAACGAAAAAGATGAGGATTTTTTAAGGTTAATGAAAAGTCCTTTTAAGAAACAGGAAAGTAAATAACCTCACTATTTTATGCTAAAAAAAAACCTGCTGCTTTGTTTTTTTATTCTTTTAAAATTTGTTTTGCAATACCAATTGGTAAACCCAGTGTATGAACTGCATCGGGATGAATTTCTGCACCTGGACCAGGGCCATCATCTTGCATGGGGATTTCTCAGCATTCCACCATTAACTGCGGGCATTGCTTATATCATAAATTTGTTGGGAAACGGGGAGTTCTGGATAAGATTTTTTCCTGCTTTATTTGGTGCCCTTACCTTGCTGCTTGTATGGAAAGCAATAGAAACATTAAAGGGTGGATTTTTTGCTTTGATACTGGGAGCTGTGGCGGTATTATTTTCTGTTTTGCTGCGGATGAATATTTTGTTTCAGCCAAATTCACTGGATATTTTATGCTGGGTATATTTAAATTTCTGTTTGCTTAAATATATTGCAAGCCAGCAAAACAAATGGTTATGGTACGCTGCTATAGCTATTGCAATTGGTTTCTTAAATAAATATAATATTGTGTTTGCAGTTATAGGACTTTTACCTGCACTATTGCTTACACAACAGCGGAATATCTTTTTAAATAAAAATTTATACGGGGCACTTATTGTTGCACTGGTAATAATATCTCCCAATATCTGGTGGCAGTACCAACACAATTTTCCTGTAATAGAACACATGCAGGAATTATCTGCAACTCAATTAATAAATATAAGCAGGGTAAGTTTTTTAAAAGAACAGGGTTTGTTTTTTATTGGCGCACTATTCATACTAATAGCGGCCTTTGTGTCTTTTTATAGCTATGCACCCTTTAAAAAGTACCTCGTTTTTTTGTATGCTTTGCTTTTTACCGTCGGGTTGTTTGTTTTGTTGAGAGCTAAAGGGTATTATGCCATTGGACTATACCCTATCTTCTTTTCTTTTGGGGCTGTGTATATTGAATACCTGCTTAAAAACGGGTGGAAAAAATGGCTGCGTCCGTTAGCAATTGCAATACCACTGTTATTATTTATTCCATTTTTGCAAATTGCTTTTCCGCTTAAAAGCCCTGCAGCTATAAAAGCACATCCACAAAAATTTAAGCAGTTTGGAATGCTGCGTTGGGAGGATGGTATTGAGCATGCCTTGCCTCAGGATTTTGCTGATATGCAGGGCTGGAAAGAACTTGCAAGGATTGTGGATAGCACCTATGAAACCATTGCAGATAAAGAACACACACTTATCCGCTGCGATAATTATGGGCAGGCAGGTGCCATTAACTACTATTCAAAAAATAAAAAAATAGGTGCTTTATCTTATAATGCTGATTATATAAATTGGTTTCCTGTAAATAAAAAATGGGTAAACCTTATTTTGATAAAAGAAGTAAATGATACAGATAAAGAAAGAAAAGATGAAAAACCTTTGTTTGATTCTATATACCTGGCAGGGAAAATCCAGAATGATTTTGCCAGGGAGTATGGCACAGCAGTATATGTTTTGATGGGTGCTAAAGAGGGAGTAAATGAAATTATAGATAAGGAAATAAACAAAAAGCAAAAAAGAAATTAATGCATAATTTTTATTTACCGGCAGGTGGTACTATTTTGAATTTGATCATACAATGAAACAAATTGTTTGCCTACAGTAGTGTAGCTATATTTTTGAGAAGAATTTATTATTTTATTCTTATCAAATATTTTTTTGTTTAAAATAAATTCCTCCAGTTTTGTTGCCAGTGCTTTTGGATCATTTCCTTTTACAAAAAAACCATTTTCATTTTCGCTTACCAATTCATGAAAAACCGGAATATCGCTTACAATCACTGGTATACCTACAGCGTGAGCCTCAATAAGCACACAGCCAAAAGTTTCAAAGCGGGAATATAAGATCAATGCATCTGATTGCTGAATTTCTTTGGCCAATAATATCTGGGAAACTTCCCCTTTAAAAAAAATCTTATCATTTAAATTAAGTTCATTTACCAGGTTTATTAAATTGCCGGGTGCTGGTCCAAGTAAATTAAGTACAAAGTCATATTTATTTTTTTTAAGAATGCAGAAAGCATGTAAAATACTTTCTGTATTTTTTTGATAGTTCATGCTGGAGGGATGTATAAAATGCAGGATGTTACTTTCTGTTATATTTTCAGAAAAAAAAATTGCATGATCAACAACATTCGGTATTACCCGGTAATTTAAAGTTGGGAAACTATTTTGCATAGCTTTACCGAGCCAGTCAGATACTACTGTAACAGCACATGCATTTTTTAGAATTTTCCTGATGGCTATTTGATGTATAACCGGCAATTGTTCAATTTTATAATTGGCTTCTTTTAAAAATATTGTCCAATGCTCAGTTATAATAAATGGAATACTCCATTTATTATTAGCCCATAATGCTGCCAGGCCTGCTTTGTAAACAACGTGTACATGAATTAAACCCGGGCAGCCTTTTAGCTTTACATATTCTTTTAATTCATTGTGATAAATACGATTGGATTTAATTTGAGAAAATAATTTATCTATAAGTTTTATTCCTGTTTTTTTTATATGATAATAAATTATTTTTTCTGTGTAATTATCCCCTTCAGTAACTTCTGTGTAAATACTTGTTGTAATCTTTGCCTGCTCATCTTTAACTACATAAATTATATATTGGGTACGGAATAAAGAAATGGCTTTAACATGGCGTTGTATAAAATCTCCCCCAAACTGATCCAGTTTGTTTGGATACCAGGATGGCAACACCACTATTTCTTTATTCATACTTTTATTAGCCATACTATTATTAGAATGTTGAATATTTATATTTTGTGCTTTCAATATTTTATGGGCGCATCATTTTTTAACCTGATTCCTTTATCAGATGATGTAAAAACCTTCTGTTTACTTAACCAGTATCATCATAGAATAGCCACCCCACAATTTTGCACTCCAGTCTTTATTAACAGCGAATGAAATTTTCCGTAATATTTTTTTCAGGTTAGTTTTAAAAGATTTTGCTGGTTCAATATCAATTAAAGGTTTTGTATAAACCCAATCAATAATTTCGAACCCAATATCTTTTAATGCCCACTCTGCAATTTCTTTTGTAAAATAATGCAAATGGCCTACTGTTTCTCTTTGAATAAGTATGGTATGCGGCTTTAAAATATTTCTGCATGAAAGATCAAGTGGAATGTGAAAGACTGCATATTTACTTCTTGCTTTTAATTTATTTAAGAAGCCATAATAATCGTCAATGTGTTCCATTACATCCACCACAAGCAATACATCTCCACCTTCATCTTTACCATTTACAAAATCTGAATTGAAAAAACTGATTTTGTCATTCTTTTTTTTATTAGCCAGTGCAATTGCATACGGAGAAATATCATATCCTTTAAGCTGAGTTATTGCCGGATTAATTTTTGAAAGTTCTGCTAATATGCCTCCAGCACCGCAACCAACTTCTACGATTGTTTGAGGACATACAGCATTGGATTGCAAAAGGTCATTAATAATTTCTGCTTTCCAGTGGGTGTCCTCATCATCCCAGGTTGGCTTGTTTTTAAAATATACATCCCCTATGTACCTATCGTTACTACTGAATGTCATAAATTATTTTTATAAAACATTATCAATAAAATCTTAAAAACTTTATCTCCTGCAATTAATTACCGGTTTTGTAAATGACGATCACTAATATGTTGTGCCTTTTGTATAATTATTTTTTAACCGCTTTTTGTACTTCAATCTTAAAACCAATCATTCCGAAAATACATTTCACTACTTGTTTAAAATGCAAAAAAGTAAACTGGTAATTATTAAAAAGTTGTCCTAAATTTTTAAAATCGGGATTGACTGCTGCTGCATCATAAAGGTTCAGCAATTTATAATATGTCTTAGCTTCTTTAATTTCCTGGTAATGGCTATATTTTTTAAAACTATATTCCAAACCTTTATTCATATAATTTTTATTTTCACTCAGGTTACTTCCTGTGTTCT
This sequence comes from Ferruginibacter sp., assembly GCA_046595965.1. Lineage (GTDB taxonomy): Bacteria > Bacteroidota > Bacteroidia > Chitinophagales > Chitinophagaceae > Ferruginibacter. The sequence goes on along the minus strand of JBKJSJ010000457.1, from coordinate 5,253 downwards.
TTCCATAATATACCAATGGCTTATTAAAGAAACCTATTTCATATTTTTCTGCAATCCTTATCCACATATCCCAGTCTTCCAGGGGAGAAGATTCATCAAATAACCCCACATTATCAATCGCTTCTTTTTTTATAATTAGCCCAATAGAATTTATAAAATTCCTTTTTAAAATATCTCTCAATAGCCACCCGCTTTTCCTATTAGTAACCAGATCTGGTTTTGTTTTATGTGTATCATAAAAGTAGAGAAACCCGCTTCCATGCAGAAAGCCATATTGAGGATGTAATTCGTAAAAACTTATTTTCTCTTTTAAGTTACTTAAATCCCACCAGTCATCTGCACTATGAATAGCAATATACTTACCCACTGCTTGCTTGAGCAGGTAATTTATATTTTCTGAAATGCCGTAACTCCTGTTTCGTTTATAAGCTTTAAAAGGCAAGCCGGAATTTTTAAGCATATTTTCTCCTATCTGGAAGGTAGCATCGGATGAATTGTTATCTACATATAAAATTTCAATGGCAGAATAAGTTTGATTAATAATAGAATGAAAAGATTTTTCAATATACTTTTCATGATTCATGCTAAGGCAGATAACACTTACCAATGGTAAATCGCTCATACTAAAATTGAATATATTTTATAAAAAACTTTTGGCAATTTAAAATAGCAGAATTAAATGAATGGCAAATTGAATGATTTGATACGATTATTTTTTTAACCCATTAATAATAGCAGCAAACTCTGTAGCTACCAAACTTGCTCCGCCGACCAGGCCTCCGTCTACATCTGGCTGGCCAAAGATTTCCACAGCATTGGCTGCTTTTACACTTCCACCATACAAAATAGAAATGGTATCGGCTATTTGCTGCCCGTATTGAGCTGCAAGCACATTACGTATATGTGCATGCATTTCCTGCGCCTGCAGGCTGGTAGCAGTTTTGCCAGTGCCAATGGCCCAAATGGGTTCATAAGCAATAATGAAATTTGTAATCTGTTCCGCAGATAAATGAAACAGGCTTTCTTTAAGTTGTGTTTCTACATAACTGTTTTGCGTAGCTGCTTCTCTCACTGGCAGAGACTCTCCACAACAGAATATTGGTTGCAACTGGTGATCCATGGCAATATTTATTTTTAGCACCAGGTCTGCATTGCTTTCGTGGTTGTATTCCCTGCGTTCGCTATGGCCTATGATTACATATTTAAGGCCGATACTTTGCAGCATTTCTGCACTTATTTCGCCTGTATATGCACCGTTTTTATTGGCAGAACAATTCTGTGCTGCCACATAAATATTATTTTTTCCATCCAGCTTTTGTTTTACCGGAAGTATATAAGGAAAAGGAACTCCAAGAATGGCCAGTTGATTTTCACTGAGCGAATAATCGGTTAAGAGTAATGCATTTACCAGTTCTTCTGCCTGCAACAGGCTCAAATTCATTTTCCAGTTGGCAGCAGCTATTTGTTTGCGCATAAAAAAATTATTTATTGATTGGTTGAATATAAATGATGTAAAATTTCTTTTTCTGATGAAGAGAGTTGTTGTCCTTTCATTTTTTTCCAGTTAGAAATGTGTGCTAATACTTTTTCAAAGATATACCGTTCATCGCCCCACGAAAAATTATTCACAAATTTTTCTGGCCTGGCTGTAAAAATATTGCAGCATACACCTACAATAGTTCCTGTATTAAAAGAAGTGTTGATAGCAGTCCGGCTATAATCGCCCATGAGCAACCCTGCTTTATTACCGGCTATTATTTCATTGCTGGTTTTATCTACAATATACTTTACTGCTCCACCTGTATTTTTTACATTACTATTACTGGTTCCGGCACCCAGGTTGCACCACTCTCCTATTACACTATCACCCAGGTATCCTTCATGGGCTTTATTGCTGTATCCAAATAAAACAGCGTTTTTAATTTCGCCCCCGGCCACACAGTAAGGGCCAATGCAGGTAGCACCATAAATTTTGCTGCCCATTTTTATCACAGAACTTTCACCGGCGCTAAATGGCCCCCGGATCATTGACCCTTCCATCAACTCCGCATTTTTACCAATATAAATGGGGCCGGTAGCAGCGTTTAAAATACAGTGTTCTGCAATAGCAGCTTCTTCTGAAAAAATATTTTGTGGGTTAGTGCAATGATTTGTTTTTGAAAGCGGTTGAGATTCCCGGTTATAAGTAATCAATTCAAAATCATTTCTTAATGCCCAGTCATTGTACTGAAAAATCTGCCAGGGATGATGCAGCATTTTTATTTCTTCTGTTTCTAGAATGGTCGTTTTGTCTATTGCTGCCTGGATAATATTTTTTGCTGAATATTTTGTGGGTATAATATGGGCATTTATTATAATGCTGTCTTCATTTTTCTCCCCGGAGTTGGTTACTACCCTTTCCCCCGTAATCAATTCCCATTTTTCCCTGATAGTTAAAATACCGATTCGGATGTCTGCCACATGCCTGGTATAAGTAAAGGGAAATAATTGCTCCCTGCATTTGCTATCATCTAAAAAAATATTCATGAGGGCTAAAATACTGAAAAAGTTCTGCTCCCCTTCTTATTATTCCTGCAACCCCAAAAAGAATGGGCAATAAAAATCCCCCCGGAAAACCGAAGGGACTTAAAGTATAGCCATGAAAAACAAACTTGTGATAAAGATAATAATCTAGACCAATTATTTTGCTTTCTTTTCGAAACGCTTGTTAAATTTATCAATACGTCCTGCAGTATCTACCAATACATTTTTACCAGTGTAAAAAGGATGTGAGGTGTTGGAAATCTCCAGCTTAATTACCGGGTATTCCTGCCCATCTTCTTCAAAAACGATGGTTTCACGGGTGTCGGCTGTAGAGCGGCTAAGAAAAGTTGTACCGTTGCTCATGTCTTTAAAAACTACGGGTCTGTAATTTTTAGGATGAATGTCTTGTTTCATTATTTATTTGCTTTTATATACGGATTTTGCCGTACTTGTGTTATTAAAGGGACAAAGCTAAGGTTTTTTGTGCAAAATATTGGCTGTTAAGGCTTCATATTTACAAACTGGAGGGCAATACCTGTGTTCCAACCGTTGCTGGCCTGTATAACATCCTGCAGATCGTCAATTTTTTTGCCGGTAACTCTTATTATATCGTCCATTATAGCTGCCTGCACTTTTAATCCACTGTCTTTAATGAGTTTCACTATTTTTTTGGCATCCTCCTGTTTAATACCGTTTCTTACGGGCACTTCTTTTTTGGTAACCTTGCCGCTCGGATAAGGCTCTTTACTTAAATCATAAACTTCCGCTGCAAGCCCCTGCTTCATGCTTCGGCTAATAAGTACATCTATCATCTGCTGCAGTTTCATTTCACTATCAGCTTCCAGGCTAAGTTTGTTTTCTTTTTTATTTAGGTTTATTACTACATGCGAGCCTTTAAAATCGAACCGGTTGGTAATTTCTTTATTTACTACATTAATAGCATTGTCTAATGTTTGCATATCTACTTTGCTTACTAAATCAAATGATGGCATACGATAAATTTTAGAACAAAGATAAATGCAAATAGGCAAATGTGCTAATGGGCAAATAGACAAATTGCTAATGTGCCATTGTGCAAATATGCCAATGGGCAAATGAGCCAATGATATTTCGATTTTAAAATATCAGCCCATTTGCCCACTGGCATATTGTTATTAATTAGCTCCTTTTATCCTGCTTTGCTCATCTCCTGCTCCGCCTGATTTTCTATTTTTTAAGCCTTTTATGGGCTTACCAAATCGATAGTTGAAACTTAGTGCGGCTACTCTGCTATCTCTTGAGTTGCTAAAATAAGCTTCTGTATTTTGAAAGTTGATATTACCTTCGGGTACCATGGTTAAAAAGATGTCTCTTACGGTTAGTTTCAAAGTACCTTTTTTCTTTAAAACCTGTTTTTGAACACCTGCATTTACCTGCCCAAGAGCCTTAATCTCTATTTGCCCTTCTATTCCTTTAGTTCTGTAAAAGCCGGATAACTCGGCACCCCATCCTTTTTTAAATGTAAACTGGTTGGTTACATTTACCAGGTAATTGGTAGCTGATACATCCAATGCCTTACCATATAAAATTCCTTTAAACTCCTGGTAACGTGCTTCAGTGTAAACCATACTGCTCCACCATTTGGCTGGTTTTAGCTGTGCATTTACAGATATGTTTACATTATTCATTTTACCATAATTTCCTTGTCTTACAATGGTAGCAAAATCTCTTTGCTCAAAAGTTTCACTAAACAAGTCTTTGGTTTGGCTATAATTTAAAGTAGTTGTTAACCATTGTTTGTAAGTGTGTGTAGCCTCAAACACATTGCTGAACATTGGCTTTAAGAATGGGTTGCCCGATCCATAAGTGTATTTATCGAGGAAGAATAAAAAGGGGTTCAGGTCTTCGTAATCGGGTCTGCCAATGCGGCGGCCATAAGAGAAACCCAACTGGTTATTTTTATCGGCTTTATAACTTACATAAGCTGTAGGAAAAGCACTGGTATAGGATCTTTTAAATGCAGAGTCTGTGCGTTGTGGATTGCCAAACTGGTTACCTTCATAAATGGTGTTCTCTACTCTTAACCCAGTTTGGAAGCCCCATTTTTTAATTTCCCTGCTAAAGTTGATATACCCTGCGTTTATATTTTCCTTGTATTGAAATTGATTGGTTTTTTCGTAATCAATGGTTTTAGCACCATTTACCAGGTTAAAATACCCGGCAGTGTTATCCGTATTTACATAACTGAATTTTAAGCCAGCTTCCATTTTCAGCCCGCTTTTAAAAGGCTGCACATAATCTACTTTGGCCGAATAAATTTTAATATCAGACGGCAAAGCTCCTATTAACTGATCTGCTGCTTTCTTTGTCCAGTCTGGCTGAAAACTGCTGTTGCTAAATAACTGATCCCGGTTTGATACATAATTAATATAGTCAAGGTCTGCAGTAATTTCTTTTCCGGTTGTGTCTATTACATGACGGAAATTAAAATTGACACCGCCGTTTTTCCAAATTCCTTCTTCATCGCCCTTTGCTGTTACTATAGAATCTACAACACTCAAATTATTTTTAAGGTAACTGGTATTAAAATTTCTATCTACACTAGGGTTATAATTTCCGGTAAGAACCACACCCAATGTAGTTTTTTTGCTTGCATAAAAATCCATTCCCAATTTTGTACTGTAGCTGTTGCGGTATTTTTTTTGAAAAGACTCCTGTTCAAATATTGCTTTGGTAGAACCATCATCATTT
>JBKJSJ010000441.1:0-5495 GCA_046595965.1 Ferruginibacter sp. | reverse complement strand
TTGGTAGATCCTGAAAAAAGCAACCCTGCATTTACATCAAAATAACTTTGATTGTTGCCATTGGTTAATACTTCTCTCCTGGATAAATCTGTAAAACCATTTTGGGTAAGCATCGATTCAAATGTGAGTTTACTTACATCCAGGCTCAAGCTGCTGTAAGTGCCCTGGAAGCCTGCACCAATGGTATTATATCCATCTTCGTCTATTGCTTTATGATAAGAGAGTGAAAGAGAGCCATAATTAAGTTTGAGTTGATTGTTTGCACTGGCATCAGTAACACCCGAAAGTCCTACTCCAAACACATCATCTTCCGGAATCCTTTTTTTTAAAATAGGAAAATCAAAAGAAGCACTGGTGGTAACATAAGCTTTGGGGATAGAGGGCCATTGATCTCTGTGATTAGCTGCCAGCCGCCAGGTACCATCAAACTTACCAGTGAATGCAGGATTTAAAGTTAAGGGTGATGCAAAAAATTGTGAAAAATGTGGATCCTGCGCTTTTAAAGAGGCGGCAGATAAAAAACAGAAGGTAATTATAAGGTATTTTCTCATCTTGTGTGTAATCTAAAAAAATAAAGATAAGCAAATGCAGCAGATAGCTGCATGGTTTATTAGTTTAACGGTTTAACGGATTATTTGTTCCATTCGATAAGGATATTCCATCATTCAATCAACTTTTAACGATGAATTAATATTTATTTAATTCTGCATCTTAGTTCCATAAGCAAGATCGCCTGCATCTCCCAGGCCGGGAACAATATAACCTTTGGCAGTAAGCTCATCATCTATATCGCCGCACCAGATGGTAGCTTTAGGCTCTGCCCGCAATACATATTCTATGCCTACGCTACAGGCAATAGCACACACAATATGAATTTTTTTTATGTCACCTTCCTGTTTCAGATACTGAATAGATTTTACAAGTGATGCACCGGTGGCCAGCATAGGATCGCTGATAATAACAACTCTTCCATCCAGTTCGGGACAGCTCATATATTCCATACTTATTTCAAAAGTTCCATCGGTATGATGTTTCCTGTAAGCACTTAAAAAAGCATTGTCGGCATGATCAAAATAACTCAACAATCCATTGTGCATAGCCAGGCCTGCCCTGAGAATGGTAGCCAGCACGGGTTGCTCTTTTAATACTTTGCAGGTGGCAATACCCAATTGAGTTGTAATTTCTTTTTCCTCCGTTTCCAGTTCTTTGCTTATTTCGTAACCGATCACTTCTGCAATCCTTTCCAGGTTTCGTCTAAAACGCAACCGGTCGTTCTGCACTTCCATATTTCTCAATTCGCTTACCCAGTTACTTACTAATGAATGTTGTTTGCTGAAATTGTGTATCATAAACTGTATTGATCTTTTGGGGTGCTGTATATTGCTGTTGCTTATTCGTTAATATTTATACTACAGCCCTACAAATCTATAATAAAATATACCAGCATCCCTTATTTTTGATGATCTCTTTTAATAAATAAACCAACACCATAATAAAATGAAAAAACTACTTCCCCTTATCTGTTGCATCTTCTTACTCTTTACTGCCTGCAGTAGCAGCCAGGATAAAGAAAACAGCAGCAAAGAAAAATATGAAAACAATAAATTATCGCTGGAAGAACTAGAAAAAAAATCACCCACGCTCTTTTTATCCGTTAGCAGTACCGACAAAAAAAATATAATTGGACAAACTGTGGTGAAAGGAAAAATTTTCAATACTGCCAAAGTAGTTTCTTACAAAGATGTAGATATTAAATTATTTTTTTACAGCAAAACAGGTACACTGCTACAGGAAGATCAGGAAGTGATCTATGAAACCATCGCACCCGGAACAGTAAAAACTTTTAAATCAAAATATTTTTCTCCCAAGGGTACGGATAGCATTGCGATGAAAGTTTTTTCGGCAAATTTTTAGGAAAGTTAATAGTGAATAGTGAATAGTTGTACGAATAGTGAATAGTGAAAATTCTTTTTCGGCTACAAATTAATAAAATTGTTTCCGGCTTTCAGCATTCACTTCTTAGAAATTTACAAATTATACGAATGAAAAGTTGTCCCCGTCAAATAAACCTTTATCACTCAGCTTCAGGTGGGGAATTACCAGCAATGCCATAAAAGACAGGGTCATAAAAGGTGCAGATAAATTACTGCCCAATTCATCTTTTACAAAACGATCAATGGCGGTATAATCTGCCGCCACCTTATATCCATCTTCGGCACTCATCAGTCCGGCAACAGGTAATGCCAATATCATTTCATCGTATTTATTTAGAACAGGTTCTTCTTTAGAGTTTTTAGTTGGGCATACTGCGCTTACACCTCCCCGTTGCTGTATAATTAAATTTACTGCCTGGCAAATGCTTTCATCATCTACCCCTACAGCCACAATATTATGACTGTCGTGCGCCACCGACGAAGCAAGTGCTCCTTTTTTTATTCCAATATTTTTTATAAATGATTTGGCAACGGGTGCATTGCTGTAGCGGTTTACCACTACAATTTTTAAAATGTCATTAGTGCAATCGCTTACTGCAAAATCATTTTCTATCACAGCATTGCACATTAATTTGTTGGTAATAAGCTGGCCATCCATTGCTTCTATCACAGCAATTTTTGTAATGCCGGCAGCAGGCATACAAAAATCACTGGCTGTTTTTTTAGTACAATTAAATTCATTAATAATTTCCGATGGGTTTGTTGTAATAAATGATTGCCCGTTTTCTGCTACCAGCTCTCCATTAATAAATGTTTTAAGTACTTCAAATTTTTCCAGGTCTTTTAAAATAATAAAATCAGCCGCATCTCCTTTTCTTAAAATTCCATTATCCATCTTGTAATGCAGCACAGGATTTATGCAACCTGATTGCAGCACTTTAAACACATCAATGCCTTTGGCTACTGCTCTAGCACATAATAAATTTATATGTCCCTCTGCAAGGCTATCGGGGTGTTTGTCGTCGCTGCAGAACATCATGTTTGCATAATGAATATGCATCAGGTCTGCCAACGCTTCAAAGTTTTTTGCAGCGCTTCCTTCCCGTATAAGAATCTTCATGCCATAGCTCAATTTATCCAGGGCTTCTTCTGCAGTAAAACATTCATGATCGGTGCTTATGCCGGCTTCAATATATTTTTTGGCCATCTCTCCTCTAAGTCCCGGTGCATGACCATCTACAGGTTTATTGAATTTTTTTGCTGCTGCTATTTTTTTCATCACTTCTTCATCTCCATGCAGTACTCCGGGAAAATTCATCATTTCGCTCAGGTATTTTATTGTTGGCCTGGCCAGCAGCAGTTCCACATCTGCTGCATGCAGGGCCGCACCGGCAGTTTCAAAAATAGTAGCAGGTACACAACTGGGTGCTCCAAAATGAAATTTAAAAGGAACGGTAAGGCCGTTTTCAATCATAAATTCCACTCCTTTCAGTCCGCATACATTGGCTATTTCATGAGGATCGCTGATGGTGCCTGTAGTGCCATGCACCACAGCAAGTTTTGCAAATTCAGATGGCACCAGCATACTGCTTTCTATGTGTACATGACTGTCTATAAAACCCGGCGTTATGTAAGGAAACTGGTTGTCTGGTTTTTCATGAAGTTGTTTTATGGAGAAAATTTTACCTTCCTGCACCTGCAGTTCTCCGTAAAAAATTCTTTTATTGGGGATATCTGTAATGTTTCCTTTAATGACAAATGCCTGCTGCATGTATGTTTATTTTATGAATATTATAAATGGTTATTAAACATTTTAAAAGGGGTTGAAAATCTATATCTGATTATATTTTTATATTATCTTGCGGCCGGTAAAAAAATTATTTCATCAATAAAATTAAAACAATTAATACAATGAAAACTTTTTTGATCGCAATCATAAGTTTGATAAGCCTCTCTTCTATTGCACAAAATGCAGATGAAATTATAAACAAATATGTGGCGGCTATGGGTGGTGCTGAAAAACTGGCATCTTTAAAAACTGTAAAAATGGAAGGTAGTATGAGTACCCAGGGTATTAATGTTCCATTAACGGTTACAAATAAACACATGACTGGTATGCGGCTGGACCTGGAGATAATGGGCACTTCTAATTTTCAATTGGCTAATACAAAAAATGGTTGGGTTTACATGCCGGTAATGCAGCAAACAGAGCCAAAGGAAATGGAGCCAGAGCAATTAAAAAGTATCCAGAACCAGTTTGATGTGCAGGGTTCCTTGTTTAATTACAAAGAAAAAGGAACTACTGTTGAATATGTGGCAACAGAAAAATTAGATGGCAAAGATGCATACAAATTAAAGATGCTGAGAAACGGCAGCAACGTATTTTATTATATTGATGCGGTTTCCAATTTTGTTGTAAAAACTTCTTCTAAAGCAAACGTGCAGGGCCAGGAGACAGATGTGGAAACTAGTTTTTCTGATTATAAGAAAAATGAAGAGGGTTACTGGTTTGCCTATACAAATGTTACTATGCAGGGTACAATTGTTTTTGATAAAATATCTGCAAACATTCCGGTAGATGAAAAAATATTCAGCAATTAATATTTAAACCTGTCTTATTACAAAGCCCCGTATTTGCGGGGCTTTTTTTAAAAATAATATCAGCCGGTAAAAAAGTATTGGTTCATTAAATACGCAAATGAATTTACTCCTTGCCGGCAAATTTTTATTTATGAGTCGTTTATATCTAATAAATCAGGCCGCTTGTTTTTAGTATGCTCCACAGATTGTTCATGCCTCCATTCATCAATCAGTTTATGATTGCCACTCATTAATACAGGCGGCACTTTCCAGCCACGGAAATCTTCGGGCCTGGTATAAACAGGGGGAGCCAATAAATTATCCTGGAACGAATCGCTGAGTGCAGAAGTTTCGTCATTTAATACTCCGGGAATTAACCTGCCAATAGCATCGGTTAAAACTGCAGCGGCTAGTTCTCCACCACTGAGCACATAATCGCCAATAGAAATTTCTTTGGTTACAAAATGATCTCTTACCCGCTGGTCTATGCCTTTGTAATGACCGCAGATGATGAGTAAATTATTTTTAAGAGAAAGACTGTTGGCCATTTGCTGGTTCAGCGTTTCACCGTCGGGTGTAAGAAAAATAATTTCATCATAGTTGGTTTTTTGCTTAAGACTTTCTATGGCATTTACAAGAGGCTCTGCCATCATTACCATACCGGCACCACCACCAAATGCATAGTCATCTACCTGTGCTCTTGCATAGGTAGTATAGTCTCTCAGGTTTATTACATTTACCTGCAGCAAACCTTTATCCTGTGCACGCTTCATTATGGAATGTGCAAAAGGAGAAGAGAGTAGATCTGGAACAACGCTGATGATGTCTATGTTCATGTATAAAGTTCAAAGTTCAATTTTCAAAGTTCAATGTTCAAAGTTCAATGCTCAATGTCCAAAGTTCAAAATTCAAAGTTTAATGTTCAATATTAAAAATACAATATATTAAAAACAGCTCTCAATGACTTATTGATCTTTTAAG
>JBKJSJ010000282.1:0-9807 GCA_046595965.1 Ferruginibacter sp. | reverse complement strand
TTAAGAGCCGATTATTTTACAAACAAGTACAGCGACAGGTTAGCATCAAATGTATTAAAATCTAACTCGGCGCTTGTAAGCCCAAAACTTAATTTTAATCTGAATGTAAACAACAATGTACAGCTATACTTTTATAATGGCAGAGGGTTTCATAGCAATGATACAAGAGTAGCAGTACAGGAAAATGGACGAAAAGTATTACCACCAGGATGGGGTTCTGATATTGGTGGAATTTTTAAATTAGGAAAGAAGGTTGTTTTGCAATCAGCCCTATGGTACTTATGGCTCGACCAGGAGTTTATTTATGTTGGTGATGAAGGCGTAGTAGAACCGGGTGGTAAAACAAGAAGGGTTGGAATAGATGTTTCCGCAAGGTATGAAGTGATAAAAAATCTCTTTGCCGATGTTGATGTAAGCCTTGCAGATCCAAGAGCATTAGATGTTCCCAAATCAGATAGCTATTTACCATTGTCACCCCGTTTTTCAAGTGTTGGCGGCTTTACCTACAGAAAGCAGTACGGCTTCAATGGCAGCTTACGTTACCGTTTTATGGATGACAGACCAGCTAATGAAGATAATAGTGTTGTTGCAAAAGGATACTTCGTAACAGATGCAGCAATCAACTATTCAAAGAAAAGCTGGGAAGCAGGAATAGCAATTCAGAACTTGTTTGATGTGAAATGGAAAGAAACTCAATTTGATACTGAAAGCAGGTTGCAAAACGAACCGGCACCTGTTTCAGAAATTCATTTTACACCGGGTACACCCTTTTTTGCAAGAGCAAGTTTTACATTGTTTTTATAAAAAAAACTTTATTCTATTTAGAGCAGTTGATTTTTTTGACTGCTCTTTTTTTATGCCTGCGCCAGTGGGTTAAGGGATGTATTTGTAATGAAAAATTAGATGTAGAAAAGAAAGTGGTAACAAAAAAAAATTATTTAATGATAGCATTGCGTAAATAATATTGTGTGCATCAAAGTTTATTCAGTCACAGATAATATAAATAAAAAAATATCTTTTTACAAAATGAAACTCTTTACAATATAGAAATACACAATATTAATTTCATTCAAAACATGATAACTGTCATATTTTTCATTCCGTCTTTTAAATAGCTTTGCTATGCATTTGAAATAGAAGTGGGCTGATGCTGCTCTCAGCAAATAGTTGCCTTATAATGTATTGGTTTGTTTCTGTTCAAATTTTCTAACAATGAATTTGTATGAAAATGGACACATCAATTCAGCACCCCGAACTCCCCAAAACGGACCCCAGAGTAAAACTGATAGCAGCAAAAATTAAAAAAGAAAATTACAAGGCAGATGCTTTGATCGAGATTTTGCACACCGCACAAAATGCCTATGGTCACTTACCCATGAATGTGCTGAAGTATATAACCACAGCACTCCGGTTGCCCCCTTCAAGGGTTTTTTCCACAGTAACTTTTTATCATTTCTTTTCTTTAAAATCTAAAGGAGAGCATACCTGTTTGGTATGTACCGGCACTGCCTGTTATGTAAAGGGAGCACAGTTAATTCTAAATGAAATTGAAAAGCAATTTGCGCTAAAACCGGGGCAGGTAAGCGCTGATAATAAATTAGGCGTGCAGGTTGCACGTTGCATTGGCGCCTGCGGCTTAGCGCCTGCAGTGGTGCTTGATGATGAAGTGCAGGCTAAAGTAACCGCCGATGAGATCGTACTTAAAATCAACGTTAAAATTGTTGCACCATGACCAGGCAGGACCTACAAACTATTATATATGCTGAAAAAGCAAAAGAGCAAAACAACCAATACAAGCATAAGATATGTGTGTGCTGCGGTGCAAGCTGCATTTCATCCGGATCGGAAGAAGTATTGAAAAAATTACAGGAAGAAATTAAAACAAGAGGCCTTGAAACAACGGTGGATGTGATCCCCACCGGATGCATGGGGCCCTGCACCCAGGGGCCTTTGATGAAGGTTTTACCCGATTACACGATTTACCAAAAAGTAGATTGTTCAAATATTAGTCGCATAGTGCAAAGCCAGCTTATTGATAAAAAACCTATTGAAGATCTGTTGCTGTTTTCCGACTCCCGCCCCAAACCTTTTATAAATGCGGAGGAAGATCCTTTTTTTAAAAAGCAAATGAAGATCGCTTTAAAAAATTGCGGCCATATCAATCCAGAAAAAATAGAAGACTACCTGGTACATGATGGATACAATGCATTGGATAAAGTGTTGTTTGATTTATCGCCTGAAGCAGTAATTGCAGAAGTTAAGCAGAGCAGAATGCGTGGGCGTGGCGGAGCTGGCTATCCAACCGGCTTAAAATGGGAAACGGTTTATAAATATGTGAACGACCAAAAATATGTGATCTGTAATGGTGATGAAGGCGATCCCGGTGCTTTTATGGACCGTAGTGTACTGGAAGGAAATCCGCACCGGGTGCTGGAAGGAATGGCCATTGCCGCTTATGCAGTGGGTGCCAATAAAGGATATGCTTATATCCGGGGCGAATATCCCCTGGCCATTAAACGAATGGAACTGGCCATTAAACAGGCAAAAAAATTGGGCGTTTTGGGATCCAATATTTTGGGCACCGCTTTTTCTTTTGATGTAGAAGTCCGCATTGGTGCAGGTGCTTTTGTTTGTGGCGAAGAAACGGCCTTAATAGCTTCTATTGAAGGAAAAAGAGGTACGCCCAAACCCCGCCCACCTTATCCGGCAGAATCGGGATTGTGGGGAAAGCCAACACTCATTAATAATGTAGAAACCTTTGCAGGCATCACTCCCATCATCAACAATGGGGGCGAATGGTACAGCGATATAGGAACACCCAAAAGTGCAGGCACCAAAGTATTTGCGCTGGCAGGAAAAATAAATTATTCCGGTTTAATTGAAGTGCCAATGGGAACAAGTTTACGTGAAATTATTTTTGATATCGGCGGTGGCATACAGGGGGGCGGAGAATTTAAAGCCGCACAAACTGGTGGCCCTTCCGGAGGTTGTATTCCTGCAGAATACCTGGATGTAAAAATGGATTATGATTCATTGACAAGCCTGGGTTCTATCATGGGTTCTGGTGGATTGATCATTATGGATAAGAGTTCAGACATGGTGGACGTGGCAAGGTATTTCATGGAATTTTGTATGGATGAAAGTTGTGGTAAATGCGTACCCTGCAGGGTGGGAACAAAAATGATGCATGACCTGTTGCAGAAAATATGCGACAACAAAGGCACCAGCATTGATATAGAAAGATTGGAAGAACTGGCAGTGTATGTTAAGGAGACCAGTCTTTGTGGATTAGGCGCATCTGCACCCAATCCATTGTTGAGTACGCTTCGCCATTTCAGGCATGAGTATGATAGCAGGATTGATCTGGAAGAATAAAATGCTGAATGCTGCATGGTCAGGTGCATAAGATGGTAGAAGCTTCATAAAGTTATTTAGTAAAAGTGTTCCAGAAATAATCGGGATTCACTCTGCCAATGAAGCCATATTGAAATACTAAAGATGGATTCATTAAACTATCCTAACTAAAACCTGGAACCTCAAAAAAGTTAAAAAACATTCTGCAAAGGAGGCAAATTATATGGCTAAAATATTTGTATTTATTGATGATAAAAAATTAGAGGTGGATACCGAAAAGTCTATCCTGGAAGTATGCCGTGAAAACGACATTGAAATATTAACGATGTGTCATTTAAAAGGCCTGACTGACACTGGTGCATGCCGGTTATGCCTGGTAGAGATTGAAGGCAATAATAAATTATTATCGGCCTGCACCACAAAGCTCACTGCCAATATGGTGATACATACCCAAACCGACAAAATTAAAAAGTACCAGCGCATTACCACAGAATTGCTTTTTGCAGAACGAAACCATGTGTGCTCAGTTTGTGTGGCCAATGGAAGTTGTGAATTGCAAAACCTGGGGTACACGGTGGGGCTTGATCATATCCGTTATCCGTTTTTATTTCCGCAGTGCAATGTAGATACATCTCATGCATGGTATGTGCTGGATCACAACCGGTGTATCATGTGTACCCGTTGCGTAAGAGTATGCGGAGAAGTGGAAGGAGCCTTTAACTGGGATGTAATGAACCGGGGAAACCAGATAAGAATTATTTCGGATTTTAATACGCCATGGGGAGAATCTATTACCTGCACTTCCTGCGGTAAATGTTTGCATGCCTGCCCTACCGGTGCCATTTGGCCCAAAGCAATTGTGCAGGGACAACTAAATAAGAATAAGGAAATGATAACTGAATTGGTGGAGAAACGGAAGATGGGGTTGTAGTGGTGAATTGTCAATGCTGAATGGTGAATAGGATATGCCGGAATTGAGTAGTAAAATAAATTGAATACTATGAGCAAGAAAAAATTAGCAACCGTATGGCTGGGTGGATGTTCGGGCTGCCACATGTCGTTGCTGGATATTGATGAAAGAATATTAGACGTGGCCAAACTGGCGGATATTGTAAAAAGTCCCATTGTAGATGGAAAGGAATTTCCTGAATGTGATATTGCTTTGGTGGAAGGATCGGTAACCAGCGATGAGCACCTGCGGGAAATAAAGCATATCCGCAAAAACGCCAAAACACTGATAGCCTTTGGCGACTGTGCCGTGATGACCAATGTAACGGGCATGCGTAATTATTTTCCATTGAAAGAAGTATTTGATGCCGCCTATGTAAATGCTGTAAGTAACGATACCGAAGGGCAGGTACCTGATCACCCGGCATTATTGAAACTAAATGACAAAGTGGTGCCACTGCAGGAGGTAGTTCCTGTTGATTTTGTGATACCTGGTTGCCCGCCCAGTGCAGATACCATCTTTTATGTTTTGTTTGAATTTTTAAATGACCGCATCCCTAATTTAATTGAAGTTAAAAAATTGAAATATGGCTAACCTCCCAAAAAGAACCATCTATATATCTCCGGTAACAAGAATTGAGGGCCATGCCAAAATATCTATTCAGTTAGATGAACAGGGCAATGTAGAAGATGCCTTGTTTCATGTAAATGAGTTCCGTGGATTTGAAAAGTTTTGTGAGGGCAGGATGTACACCGAGATGCCCACCATTACACCACGCATTTGCGGTATATGCCCTACCAGTCATACGCTAGCCAGTGTAAAGGCCTGCGAAATGATACAAGGAATACAACCAACCTATACCGCCAATTTGTTGAGACGTTTAATGCATATCGGGCAAAATCTTTCTTCGCATGCCTTGTCATTTTTTCATTTATCGTCACCCGATTTTTTATTGGGGTATGACAGCGACCCTGCTAAAAGAAATATCCTTGGCATTGCAGAAAAATATCCCGACATCGCATTGCGTGGCATCCGCTTAAGAAAATTCGGACAGGAACTCAGCGAACGCATTACCGGAAAAAAAATTCATATCATGGGCATTGTTCCCGGGGGTATGGCCTCGGCACTTTCAGAAGAAAACCGGCTGGCCTTACTGCAATGGATACCAGAGGCAATAGAAACGGTTAAAAAAGGATTGGAAATCATTAAAACATTTCACAAAGAAAATGATGAAATGGTAAATTCATTTGCAACTTCTCCCACTTTATATTTAGCAACAGTGGGGCCCAATGGTGAGCATGAGTTGTATGATGGCAAATTACGTTTTATTGATGCAGATGGCAGCATTTTGCAGGACCAGGTAAACCCTGCAGATTATTTGGATTATATCGCCGAACGTTCTGTTGACTGGTCTTATTTAAAATACCCTTATTACAAGCCCTATGGTTTTAATAAAGGATTTTACAGGGTGGGGCCATTGGCAAGATTGAATGTAGCTTCTAAAATGAAAACGCCCCTTGCGCAAAAAGAGTTTGAAAACTTTAAAGCCATGAATGGGGGAAAACCGGTGCATGGCACTTTCTATTTTCATTACACCCGATTGATAGAAGCATTGAGCGATGTGGAAATTGCAGAAAGTATATTGAACGACCCGGAACTTACTTCCACCCATATACAGCACCACGGCCGGTGGAATTATGCCGAAGGAATTGGAAGCTCCGAAGCACCACGTGGTACATTGTTTCATCATTATAAAACGGATGACACGGGTAAATTAACCAATGTAAATTTATTGATCGCAACCGGGCAAAATAATCCATCTATGAACCGTTCGGTACTGGAAGTAGCAAAGCAATATGTAAAGGGAAAAGATATTAAAGAAGGCATGTTAAACAGGGTAGAATCTACTATCCGTTGTTACGATCCCTGTTTATCCTGCTCTACCCATGCCATTGGGCAAATGCCCATGATTGTGGAAGTATTTGATGCAGGCGGTAACAAAATAAAATCGATAGAAAGGAATTGAGAAGGGGAAAGAAGTTTAGATGGGTTAGAAGTTTAGATGTTTAGAAAGTTTAGGGTAGTAGATAAGAGTAATCTATTCAGCATCGATTGAAAATATCCATTCTGTCAGCAATAAAACAGCTTCAGCAGCATTACGTTTTGCTTTATCGGAAATCTCATTCCCCATTTTAAAATCTGATGCCCCGATAGCACATATATAAAATTGGGTATTGCTTGAAAACAATTGCTGCACAAGGCTTGCCAGCATTGCTGCATTGATATGGTGAGAAGATGATTGGGGTCTAACGTTTTCCAATAATAAGGGCACGAAAGAAATGGTTTCGTCATTCAGGGAAGCATCAATAAAAATTACCCGGTCAAATGTTGACAAATCTTCTGCCATTGCAATGTCTGGTTGCTGTGTGGTAACTATGGTAACAGCAGGCAAGTTTTTTTCTTCTATTAGCTTACAAATATAGACACCCACGCCATCATCTGAGCGCAGCGTATTTCCTATTGCAACGAGGCAGATTTTAGTATTATTTGTACTCATCCGGAAATTAAATTATCCTGTCACAAGATAGTAAGTATGATTGAAACTTGTAAGGAGCGTATCGTTTATCACGTTTGCGCTATTCACATAGCGTGTATATTTGGTAAAAGCGGGAGGAGGTTTTTTCACAAACGCTCGATATCGGCAATTGTAACGTAGCCTGCAAACACATGAAACTTTCGTCATGGGTTCTATAAATATTATATCTCTATCTATTTAGGAATTTTTGTTGGAATTTGGCTACTAACTATTTTGCCGAGATTGATTTATAAATTCATTTCGAACATTAAATATAAAAGAAGATAAAAAAGAATTACTCCCACACTTACATCATTTGACCTCCATGAAAAGCAACAACAGCTTTTGAAAATTCAAGAAGATTTTCAATTACTTCAAAGGGATTTAATCTCAGTCTTTAAAATTGATATTGATGGCAAAAAAGTGATGACAGATAATGATTTTTTTAAAGCAGTGGAATCTAAAAAAAATTATCAGAACAGAACCAAGCTGCACACCAATTACGGGGGATATTAAAATACACCAATATTTTCTCAAGAACAAAAATACCTTTTTTAATAAATTATCGGACATCAATAAAGTAAATGCCGGCCTAAATCATTTATCAAGTGAGATAATAAGTCATTAAATGAAATTAAAAAAGTTGCATCGGAGATAAATAGGATCGTTGTTGAAACACTTTTCCCATGGCTGACCGAGTACGTTGGAGATGACCTTGATGACTTGATTAGGCAAATAGATATAGAATTGCTTGACAAACAACTTGAAGACTTAGAAGCATTAACCAAAAACACATCTGCCCACGAATGGGTGAAAGACAAATGGCTTAACGCTGTTAAGAAAAACGTATCAGAGATCTGTTGGGGCTATCGCAAGGGATGTTGAAATTTTAACGAGAACATTCTTAATCAGGTAATTTAATTCATCAACATTGTCAACTGACATTCCGTGAAAAATTGAAGGCATCGGACTAACTTGCCAGACAACTCTGCATCCTGCAAAATCTTCCCTTAAATAAAATTTGTATTCGGTTTCCTTATAACACAAAACATAATTTCCATGTTCGTTCTTATTAAACCCATTGCTAACAAGTATTTTATCAAACTCCCTTTTTAGTGGGCACGACATTTGACAAACGCACAACAAGGTTTGGCAATGCTGGTTGGACGTTTAAATTTCAACTTTGTGCTACTATCAGCGGTAGTTTCAGCCGACGAATATCTATAAGCTTTTATTGGTTATCTTCATCTTTTAGTTTTTTAAATCGGCTGAGGTTGTGGGCTAACATTTATAAAATACTACCACATGGCCAAGCCTAATTTGTTGGCTGAAACCTGGGTGACAGTTCAAAGTCATAAATAATGGATAGTTATGCAAACATCTCTACTTAAAGACATATTACCTTCTAAATATCTGCAGGATTATGTACGTAAGTACCAGGTATTCCGTTTTTTATTTGATGCCTCTATCTCACCACCTATTAAATTTCATGCACCCCGGCCTGAACATTGTATTACATTTTATTTTAGGGATGCACAGAAATTCAGCTATCTCAATTCTCCCATTATATACACTTATCCATCCTGTGTTATTAATGGCATGTACACCATACCCATTCACCGATATGGCGGAAACGATTTTTGGGCAATTAAAGTAGTATTACAGCCTTCAGTACTTTTTCAATTGATCAATCTTCCTTTACCAGAAATAACAAACAACTACATTAATGCAGAAGAAGTTTGGGGAAATAAAATACGATTGGTTTGTGAGCAGCTAAACACTTTAAATGAGCTTGATGAAATGATTTGTGTTATTGAAACATTTTTGAAGCAGGTGCTTAGAAATAAATCTAAGGAAAATCATCCTATTGATAAGGTTTCGAACTATCTGCTGAATATTCAAAATGGTGCCTCGTTAGATTGGCTTGCCAGTCAGTCTTGTATAAGCCTAAGACAATTCATCCGAAAGTTTGAAGAGCGCAATGGTATTAGTGCAAAAACTTTTCAGCGTATTATACGTTTTGACAAAGCTTTTCGAATGAAGAACAGCCATCCACATTTAGACTGGTTTTCCATTGCTATCAGATGTGACTATTATGATTACCAGCATATGGTAAAAGACTTTAAAGAATTCACACACCTCAAACCTTCGGCTTTTTATGAACTGGAAAAAAAATCTCCAGAAAGAAGCTTTGGACTAATTGAAGCTTAAAAATGTCACTTTTTTACCACTAAACTAATGTGACATTACAGTAAGTTTGGTTTTATTTAAACCTTCATATAAATTAATAATTATGGACCGCAGAAAATTTGTTTCAGCAGGTGTTTTAGGATTTTCCGTGCTCAACTTGCCCAGCTTTTCGTTGGCACAAACCAATGACAAGAAAGACCCACTCAATCCATTTTATATATCACCCACTCAAGCTCTTGTGCCCGGACCCGGTAATGTAGATATTCGTACAATCATACATTCCAAAAAAACAGGCAAACAATTCTCAAATGTGGAAGTGGCAGTAGCACCCAAGCAAATGGGACCTTCGCCACATATGCACAAAGACCTTGACGAATTGATGTATGTATTGGAAGGAACTGCTACTGTAATGATTGGTAAAGAAATATACGAAGTAGAAGCAGGCGGATGGAATTTTCGTCCACGCCGCATTGTACACTCATTCTGGAATGCTTCAGATAAACCTTTGAGGTTTATTGATTGTTTTTTCAATCAAAGTTTTGAAGATTACCTCGAAGATCTGTTCCATAAAATAATACCAGACATGGTTCATAAAAATTTAAATCCCACTTCCCCGTCTATTGCAAACAAAATAGCTGCGCTTGATAAAAAGTTTGGTGTAACATGGTTCCATAATCAACGTCAGGCAATTATTGACAAATATAAATTGAAGGGATGACAATGAAATAAGGGCAACCTT
>JBKJSJ010000250.1:0-4951 GCA_046595965.1 Ferruginibacter sp. | reverse complement strand
GCTGCTAAATTTTCGCCTTGATACAGTTTTTGATGAATAATACTCATTGAATGTACACGGTTTTGGCTTGCTAACATAGCCGATTGTACGGAGGGGTCGTCAATTTGAGCGGATTGTAAAGCTAAAAGGCTGGATACCACTTCGAGGTTATTTTTAACGCGGTGATGGATTTCTTTTAATAACAATTCATTTTCTGCATTTCTTGCAGCGAGAGATACTTGAGTAGTTTTGAGTTGTGTTACCGTTCTTTCTATTTCCTCATTTTTATCTTTTAAAGCCAAATTGGCTTTAACTTTCATTCTATTGCTTTTGTATAATACAAAAGCAATAATGGAAAAAAAAATTAATCCGGTCAATAAAAGCAATATTTGAGTTCTGCTTTTTATTTTAATTCTTTCGGCTTCAACTTCCTTCAATCTTATCTGTTCCCTAAAGCCAATATTTTGAAAATTAGTAAGTGTTTTTATCTCTTTGTCATTTATGGAATCACTCAACATTTTAGACAATTGTAAATAATAAAAGGCACTGTCATACTTGTTTTCATCTTTGAAACTTAAGGCAAGTGCTGTGTATGCTTCTTCCATTTCAGGTACATAACTGCCCAAAGATCTGTAGTTGGCAACACCCGCTTTAGAATAATACAAACTTGAATCAACCCTGCCAAGTTTTCTATAAGTGTCAGCTAATGCAAATTGGGTCAGCGCTATGTAAAATATATTTTTATTTTTTTCGAGCAATTTTAATGCTGAGAAGTAATTGGTTTTAGCATCTTCAAAATTTCCTTTTCTAAAAAGTATATCACCAATAGCTTTATTTGATGCGCCACTATAATTTTTATTTTCAATTTTACTTTCAATAGCCAAAACAATTTGCTGAAAGGAAAGCGCAGAATCAAGTTTGCCCATATTTAAATAAGCATTGGCAATATTATTATTTATAGTATATCTTAAATTTAAATTAGTAGTTTCCGTTTCAATTATTTTTTTTGCTTCTTTTAGTTCTGATAGTTGTTTATCAAAATTTTCCGTGCGCCCATACAACATAGCCAGGCTATTTTTAATATAGCCTAATAATATTATTCTGTTTATTTTTGGATCATTGCTGGTAAAATACTTATTAAAAAATGGCGTGATAATAACATCTTTTGCAATATTTTTATCTTCAATTAATTTATTGGCAACAAGTAATTTAGTAAGTGAATTTCCGTAGTCTCCATTACTCAACAATGTATAGCCGAGGTCACTCAGGATACTTGCCTGGTAAAATTTTTGATTTAATTTTTCTGCAATTGAAAAAGCAATATCAGCATAATAAATAGCGCTATCTCTATTAACTTCAGAATATGTTAACGCCAACTCACAAAAATTATTCAAACGAATTGTATCATTTTGTGCGAATGACGCAACCGGACAACTAAACAGGATAAACAGGGTGAATAAATAATTTTTAATCTGTTTCATTATGCTAACTTAAAAGTGTTATGATAAATGTTGTTTCTTCTCCCTCCCTTGTCTCTACCTTCAACTCCCCGCCATGCGCCTTCACAATATCATAAGCCAATGATAAACCCAAACCTGTTCCCTGCCCGCTAGGCTTTGTTGTAAAGAAGGGTTGAAAGATTTTATCTAATACTTTTTGTGAGATGCCGTTGCCGTTGTCGGCTACTTTTATTTCAACTTTATCGCCAATCTTTTTTGTGCTAACAGTAACAGTTGGTTCATATCCTTCAACACCCGATTTCTTTTTTTCATCCACCACATAAAAAGCATTGGTTAATAAATTCAAAACCACTCTTCCAATATCTTGTGGAATGATATTGATGTTGCCGATTGAGGTATCAAAATCTGTTTTCATGGTAGCATTGAAAGATTTGTCTTTTGCCCTTAATCCATGGTAGGAGAGACGTAAATACTCATCACACAAGGCATTGATGTCGGTTGGTTCTTTTACTCCACTGCTGCTGCGGCTGTGCTGCAACATTCCTTTTACAATAGCATCGGCTCTTTTGCCGTGATGGTTTATTTTTTCTTCGTTACTAATCACATCATCGGCAAGGGCATTTACTTCCTCTAAATTTCCTTTTTTAATTTCATCTTTTAGCTCAGCTAATAATTCTTTATTTACTTCACTAAAATTATTTACAAAGTTTAAGGGGTTTTGAATTTCATGTGCAATGCCTGCAGTGAGTTCTCCAAGGCTGGCCATTTTTTCTGATTGGATGAGTTGGGATTGGGTTAATTTAAGTTCTTGCAAAGTATTTTCAATCTTCTCCTTTTGCGCTTGCAGACTCGAATTGGCTTTATGTTTTTGCCGGTTATTCCTGTATAGCAAAAACGCAATTATACCCAACGTAACCAACACGATAATTAAACCATAGACCTTTATTTTATTTTGAAAATCAAGTCTCTCTTTCTCCAATTGCTGTAAGCGTAACTGCTCTCTTGCCATTACACCTTGCACCTGCTTTATTTTATCATTGCTATAAAGATCGTCTTTGATGTTTAGTGCCAACTTAAGGTATTTGTAGGCACTATCTGGTTTGTGTGTGTTATAGTACGATTGTGAAAGATTTTCATAGGCACTTTGTAATTGATCTTTAAATCCTAATTTCGCAGCAATTTCAATTGCGTCATGCGCATAATAATTTGAACTGTCGTAGTAATTTGTTTCTAAAAAAATCCGGGAGATGGCATTCAGTGTCCAAACCTTCCCCAAAACATTTTTAGCATCACCATAGCCAAGGGATTCCCTGGCGTATATAAGCGCCGAGTCGTACTGGTTATCAGAGATAAAACCTTCTGCGATTGTACCAGTTATCATAGAAAGTGATTTTATATCACCTGATTGCCTTGCATAATCCAACCCCATACGTCCATATAACAATGCAGAATCAGGATATTTTTGTTGCGCATAGGATGCTGAAATATTATTAGCAATACCGGAAAGCGAGACTACATCATTTATCTCTTTTGCAATCAGCATTGCTTTTATATTATATTCAATTTCTTTTACTTTGTCACCTGCATAATAGTAAGCATTACCTAATTTACGATAGGCAGCAAGAATTTTAGTTGTGTCTTTTTGTTGTTCCGACCGATTGGTAATTTCCAAAGTAGAAGAAAGGGCGGTAACATAATCTCCCCTTTTCGCCAATTGATCATTTATGATTAGTTGAATGAAGTCCAGGTTCCGATCATCGTTTACTGATTTTAGGAAACTGACAATGGCTGCTGATTTTTGAACAAAAGATGTATCGCCGTTGATGTTATCCAAATAATCGGTAAGGTGGTATAATTTGTCCTTGTCGGTTTTGGCTGCTGCATACTTCCGCATAACACTATCGGGGATAGCTTGCCCCGCCGCCATCCCATACATACCAGCAGTTAACATCCATAAAAACAAATACTTTAATAAATTATACATGAGTTATAGGTAAGTTAATAATGAATGTAGTTCCTTCTCCTTCCTTCGTCTCCACTTTTAATTCGCCACCATGCCCTTTGGTAATAATATCATAACTCAGCGATAATCCCAATCCCGTTCCCTGCCCGGTGGGTTTGGTGGTAAAGAAGGGTTGAAAGATTTTCTCTAATATTTTTTGTGGAATGCCGTTGCCGTTGTCAGCAACGCTTATTTCTACTTTGCCATTTATCTTTTTTGAGCTGATTGAAACGGTCGGTTCGTAATTTTCAATAGCCGATTTCTTTTTTTCTTCAACCACATAAAAAGCATTGGTCAATAAATTCAATATAACTCTTCCTATATCCTGTGGAATGATGCTGATGTTACCAATCGAAGTATCAAAATCAGTTTTTATTGTGGCCTTAAACGAATTGTCTTTTGCACGTAACCCATGATAGGAGAGGCGTAGGTATTCATCACACAAGGCATTAATATCTGTTGGTTCTTTTACGCCGATGCTACTCCTGCTATGCTGTAGCATTCCTTTTACGATGGCATCGGCACGTTTACCGTGATGATTTATTTTTTCTTCGTTGTCCTCAATATCTTTTGCAATTATTTTTACTTCATTATAATTTCCTTTTTCAATTTCTTCTTTCATCTCCCCAATTAATTCTTTATTTACTTCACTAAAGTTATTAACGAAGTTTAACGGGTTTTGAATTTCATGGGCTATGCCGGCGGTGAGTTCGCCAAGGCTCGCCATTTTTTCGGATTGGATGAGTTGAGATTGGGTTTGTTTCAACTGCTCCAATGCATTGATGACCTCAGTATTTTTTGTGGTTAAACGGGTGTTCGACTTTTGCTTATTCATTATAGCAATACCCAACGTAATGGCAAAGAGTGCCAGCAGGACTGTAATACCATATAAGTAGTATTTAGTTTTCTTATTGGCTTCGTCCTGCGCTTTCAGTAGCCCAATATTATTTTCATTATCCTGCATCTTTTTTTCAATATCAAAACTTAGTGTTCTGGCATTCTCATTTTCATGGATTAACCTTTCTTTTATTTCAAATATTTCCTGTTGCGTATTGAAGCCTTCTTTATACATTCCTGCAGCAGCATAGGCTTTTGCCAGTAACTGTAGTTCGTTTATAATGGCAACCTTTGCTGTAATTGCCCTCAGCTCCTGTAGCTCAGCTTTTAATAATTGAATCGCCAGCAGAGGATTGTTTTGTCGCAACGCTAAATCGGCAACAAAATAATCAGGTGTTAATTCGCCCCAGGGACTTGTAATACCCAAGTGTTGCTCATCCTTTAAAAATTTAGCTTTGGTAATGTAATATAAGGCGGAGTCATTTTGATTTTTACTTAAAAAATCCTTTCCTTTTTCTAAATAATACCATGCGTACCCATGTGGCCCCGTTTTGTATACGTTTAAGAATTCAGATACCTTATCATAATAGTATTTGCTGCTGTCGCTTTTCATGAGGGTTTTTGCCTTGGCCATTTGTAAAAAAAGGTACGGTGCATCAGCAAATAATAATGG
>JBKJSJ010000203.1:0-3656 GCA_046595965.1 Ferruginibacter sp. | reverse complement strand
CCAAAACTTACATAATACAATCCACCTACAAAAGAGTTTCCTACCCCATTATAGTAGTATTGGTTTAGCAGATTGTTGGCACCGAGTTTAAGAATAGATTTTGTTTTAGGCATTTTAATACTAAACTGGGCATCCACAGTTTGCACCGAAGGCAACGTGCCATTGGCAAGGTCTCCTTCAAAATAAAAACTATCCTGCCACCTGTATGCCACGTTAAAGCCTAAACGCTTATTTTTCCCAAAACCAGAATTACCCAGGCTAGCATTTAATTTATATTTTGGAGAATTGAAAGAAGCAATGAGTCCTTTAGGTACATCCAGATTATCTGATGCCAGGTTCATGGCAATACTAAAGTTTTGGGGAAGCCTGTAATCGAGCCCCAAACCAAAACCGTTGGTATTAATTTTATCAGCATAATTTATAGGTACAGAATAAATCTGACCCGATCTGTAATTTGCAGGCGTTATTGCAACGTTGTTCTTTGCCTGCACTACTCTTATACGTCCGGTAAAATCAGTATAATTCCCATAATAACCATATACATCTATCAATAATTTAGAATCCATAAGCAGACCTTTGTAACCTAATTCAAATGAAGACAATGCCTCAGGTTTCTGAGCCGGATAGTTCCATTTTTTTAAAGTAGTGTTCCCTGCAACTATAGGATCTACTTCGTACGCTGGATTGGTATCAAACTGGTAATGTTTTATAAAATCATTGTTGCCACCAATTAATTTATAAGAAAGCAGATCAAGATTTATCCATTGCTGCTGGGTAGAAGGAAAACGATAAGCAGTCTGGTAACTAAAACGGATATTATTATTGGGTGAAACTTTTAACAAGGCGGTTATTCTAGGTGTAACACGGCCTTCAAAATTTTCGTTTTTATCATAGCGTGCAGAAGCACTCAATTTAAGGTATTTGGTAATTTCTCTGGAAGCCTGCACATAAGCGCCAAATTCTTTGATGCTTAACGGGCCGGTTGAATCGGCAAACAAAGTTCCCTGGGAATTTAGTGAATACCTCCTGTAATTGGCTCCTACCAAAATATCTGCAAACGATTTGGTGTATTCAGATAGGTTATAACTTCCTTCCAGGCTATACAAATCTGACCTGTCTAACAAACCACCGCCTTTGGGTGCTGGTATTTTACGTATTACTTCGTAAGGATTTTTAAATGCTGTTGAAGTTACAGCAGGCCTTCCCACATCAGCTACTGCTCTTGCTGCTATATGTGCATCTGCATCGCTTGCACCTCCCAGTTTAGAAGTTAAATAAGCCTGGCCGTATTGTGCATACCAGCCAGAACTTCCACCACTAGGTTTCCAGGTTTCATTAAAGTTCTGGGTAGTAGCTGCAAGGTTATAGGTACCTCCTGCATTTTCCTGGGTAGTATAAGCTCGCAACATCCAGTTTTTGTTCAATAATTCTAGTTTGTATTGCCCCATTTTAAAATCCTGGATGGAATACCTTGAAGCGCCGGTATAAATAGTATTACCGGTACCCCAATATCCTGCAACAATCGCTTCTGTATTGTTACTTATTTTATAATGGAAAGAACCCCCTAATTTGTAATTAACAGTATTAGGATTTATTATTTCCTGTTCGGTATATCCTGTACGGGAAATTAGGATTGGATTAGCTAATAATCCACTAATATACGGAGCAAGAAAAGGAGCCGCAGCAGCAATACCTTGTAACACAGGGCGCATGTCATTAGAAGTTTCATCTCCATATACATTTACACCATCATAGTTGGGGTCTGTTCTTCTGTCTCCAGGTATTAATACACCACTAGGTCTATTAAAGTTTCTGTAATCTATCCCAATCCAGTCTTTGGCCTGAATGATTTCGGTTGTTATTTTAAATGCAAATTTTTCTGATAACTTTTTAGCCCATCTCAAACTCCAATTGTAATAAGGAGATGTAGGCCTTTCTCTTTTATCAGTATGCATTACACCCGTTTTTACTACAAACGAAAGTCCCTGGTATTTAAAAGGATTTTTGCTGGTCATCAGCATAGTACCATTCATACCGCCCGGGCCATACAATGCAGAAGAAGCTCCGGATAATAACTCAATATTATCAATATCTAATTCATTTAACCCAATGATAGCACCTACAGAAAAATTAAGACCGGGAGCCTGGTTATCCATACCATCTACCAACTGGTTAAAACGTACATTACCGCTACCACCAAAACCACGGGTAGTGGGTGTTTTAAAAGTTAAAGATGAAGTGGTAATGTCCACCCCTTTTAAAGTGGCAACTACATCGTAGAAGTTGGCAGATGGTGCAGCACGAAGACTGGCAGCACTTACTCTTTCTATTGATACAGGTGATTCAAGAATTTTTTCTGCCACCCTCGATGCAGAAACAACTACCTCCTGCCCCAGGGAATTAGAAGGAACAAATAATACATTTACTTTATCTGAACCACTGCTTACATTTATTTCCTGCGGATCGTACCCCACTGAAGTAATGAGAAGTGTAACAGGTAAACTTTTGGTTGTGATGCTGAAGTTACCTTTGTCGTCGGTAAAAGTTCCCACATCTGTACCTTTAATAGTAACGGAAACAGCCGACGAATTTTCTTTGGTAGCACTGTTTTTTACATTACCGCTGATGGTTATATTTTGTGCAAAGGCAACTACCGAAAAGATATTTGCAATGACAAAAGCAACCATGTAGCTTGTGATTTTTCTCATATAGCGTCATTTTGGTTAAAAGAATTAAGGGCAAAATAAGGATTGTTATTATGTATAAAAATTTTATTTTTAAACTAACTGTTTAAAAGTATTTTTTCTTTCTAAAAATTATCTGCAAATGAGCACCTAATTTTGGGTAATGGCAGCATTTCAATTTCAGCAACAAACAAATTTTTACAGTGGAAAGGTGCGGGATGTTTATTCCATTGGCACGCATTTATTGGTAATGATTGCAAGCAACCGCATTTCTGCATTTGATGTAATACTCCCCCGTCCTATTCCATACAAAGGACAGGTATTAAATGAAATTGCTGCATACATGTTACATGCCTGTAAAGATATTTGTGCCAACTGGTTGCTGGCTACTCCTGCACCTACTGCTAGCATTGGCAAAAGATGTACTCCTTTTAAAATAGAAATGGTAGTACGGGGCCATCTTACAGGGCACGCCTGGCGCACATACAATACCGGGCTAAGAACATTATGTGGTATTAGTTTGGCCGAAGGCTTAAAAGAGAATGATGCATTTGCCACTCCTATTATTACCCCCAGCACCAAAGCATCGCAGGGGCACGATGAAGATATTAGTAAGGAAGAAATTATTGCACAGGGCCTGGCCACTACTGCAGAATGGGAGGTACTGGAAAAATATGCATTGCAATTATTTGAAAGAGGAAAAGCCATCGCAGCCAAACAGGGACTCATACTGGTAGATACAAAATATGAATTTGGAAAAGCAGGGGAACAAATAATTTTAATGGATGAAATTCATACACCGGATTCTTCCCGGTATTTTTATGCAGAAGGTTTTGAAGAAAGACAATTAAAAGCTGAAAAACAAAAACAACTGAGCAAAGAATTTGTAAGAGAATGGTTGATAGAAAATAATTTTATGGGCAAAGAAGGACAGACCGTTCCCAATATGAGTGACGAATGGATACAAACCAT
>JBKJSJ010000083.1:0-5002 GCA_046595965.1 Ferruginibacter sp. | reverse complement strand
TACTTTTTCCGCTGTTCAGAAAATACGCCCGATTGTAGCGGTTACCCCGGTGAGGGCCGTGTTTGGAGGCCTTGCCGGAGTAATAGCGAAAAGCGGGACCGCAGTTTTATTGAAAATAAACTGCTTGCGTTCCTGTAGTTTTAAAAATGCAATAAGAGAAAGAGATAGAAGAATGGAATTACGGAATTGTAAAAATATTTTTATTGAGTGGCCTGCTCCACAATTTCATCCATGCTAATGCCGCTATGGCTTTCATCGTAAATGCATTCACCATTTTTGATCACGAGCACCTGCGGCGATTCATGCGCTACATTAAAATCTTCAGCAATGGTTTTTGAAATATTCCGGTTGCTGATAAGATCGAGGTAATGAAAGGGAATGTCTTGGGGAGTGTCACTTCTTTCCAGCCTGTTCTTAGCCATACTGCTAATGCTGCATCGGGTACTGTGTTTAAAAATAACCTGTGGCTGTTGGTAAGATTTTTCTTTGATGCCTGCCAGTTGCTGCAGGTCATTGAGCGGTATCCAGTTCATTATGCTTTTAAAGATAAAAATGTTTTAGATTTTGCTACAGCCGGACAACCCGTTTTACGACTTGCTCCACAACCTGCAATAGCACCTGCTAAAACAATTACCATACCAATAAGAATTAATTTTTTCATCGTTTTTTTTTAATGATAACACAAATATAATTTATAAATACTGAAACTATAAAACGCCATTTGCCTAATTTTGTTGCATTATTATTTATCAATGAGCTAACTTAGAGCCAACCAACGTAAAACATTTTTTAAAAATTTAATATACTTCATGTTACAATTAACCCGCCCCATTGCATTTATAGACCTTGAAACTACCGGTGTAAATCTTTCAACAGACAGGATTGTAGAAATTGCCATTGTAAAACTCCTGGCTGATGGTAGCAGGCAGGTAAAGCGAAAATTGATTAATCCTCAAATGCCTATCCCCCCCGCATCCAGCGACATTCATGGCATTACTGATGAAATGGTAAAGGACGCCCCTACATTTAAGCAGGCCGGCAACGAAATAAAACAGTTCCTGGAAAATTGCGACCTGGGTGGATACAATAGCAATCGTTTTGATATACCAGTACTGATGGAAGAATTTTTGAGGGCAGAAATGGATGTGGACCTGAGTGACAGGCGCATGATTGATGTGCAGCATATTTTTTACCAGATGGAACCCCGCACCCTTACCGCTGCCTATAAGTTTTTCTGCAACAAGGAATTGGCCAATGCACACAGTGCCGAAGTAGATATTACTGCCACCGTAGAAGTGCTGGAAGCACAGTTGGTAAAGTATGAAAAACTGGGCAACACCATAGATAGCATACTTGCTACCATTGGCGAAGAAAAAATTGTGGACTATGCCCGCCGTTTTATTTTTGATGATAAAGGTGCAGAGGTTTTTAATTTTGGTAAATTTAAAGGCAAGGCTGTTAGCGATGTGCTGCGGACCGAACCACAATATTACGACTGGATGATGAAGGGAGATTTTCCCATGCATACCAAAAAGAAACTTACAGAAATGTTTAGCCGCACCCTGTTAAAAAATAAGTAAATATCCCTTGCCCCAATATTATTAGGGCAGTGCTAAAATTTATTTATTAAATTTGGTATTCACCCGTTTCAATTATTTTGGAGAAATTAGTCATCATACCAACTTATAATGAAAAAGAAAATATCCAGGCCATCATAGCTGCTGTGATGCATTTGGATAATGATTTTCACGTACTCATCATTGATGATGGTTCTCCCGATGGCACTGCAGACATTGTTAAGTCATTATTTCCCCAATATCCCGGGTTATTGTTTTTGGAAGAACGCAAGGGCAAGCTTGGTTTGGGTACGGCTTATATTCATGGTTTTAAATGGGCACTGCACAAAGGCTATCGGTTTATTTTTGAAATGGATGCGGATTTTTCTCATCACCCTGCCGACCTTAACAGGCTGTATGATGCCTGCACGCAGGGTGCAGATATGGCCATTGGCTCCCGGTATGTAAAAAACGGGGCAATAGAAAACTGGCCTGCCAACCGCATTGCACTTTCTAAAGGTGCATCTTTATATACCAGGATGATTACCTGGATGCCCATCAAAGATCCTACCGCAGGTTTTGTTTGTTATAAAAGAGAAGTGCTTGAAACCATCAATCTGGATGCCATCAGTTTTACCGGTTATGCTTTTCAGATAGAAATGAAATTTGCTGCCTGGAAACTTGGTTTTAAAATAGAAGAAGTGCCCATTACATTTAAAGACAGAAAACTCGGTGCCAGTAAAATGAATAAAGGCATTGTAAAAGAAGGCATACTGGGTGTGCTGCGCCTGCGTTGGGAGAGTATGTTTAAAAACTACCGCCGCAAGGTTTCCAATACCGATCCGCTTTCTACTACCCCTACTTTGTTTCAGCAGGACATTTTAATAAGGAGTAAATAATTTTTTATTTAAAAGCAGGATGAAACTGCTGAAGGGTTGTGCGGAGAAATTCCCTGTCTAAATGCGTGTATATTTCTGTAGTAGTGATGCTTTCGTGGCCCAGCATTTCCTGCACGGCCCTAAGATCTGCACCTCCTTCTACCAAATGCGTGGCAAAGGAATGACGGAATGTATGCGGAGAAATATTTTTGGAAATACCCGCTTTTTTTACCAGCGCTTTTAAAATTAAAAAAATCATTACCCTGCTAAGCCGGTGGCCTCTGCGGTTTAAAAAAAGGATGTCTTCTTCTCCTGGTTTTATAGTGATGTGTGTGCGGATATTATTTTTGTAAATGCCTATATATTTTATAGCATCTCTGCCAATGGGAACTAATCTTTCTTTGTCTCCCTTGCCGGTTACTTTTATAAAACCTACCTCCATAAACAAGCAACTGATGCGCAGGTTTACAACTTCGCTTACCCGCAGGCCGCAACTGTACATAGTTTCAAGTATGGCTTTGTTTCGCCCTCCTTCAGGTTTGCTCAGGTCTATTGCTGCAATAATTTGTTCTATTTCTTCAAAGGCCAGTATGTCTGGAAGTTTGCGCATCATTTTGGGTGCTTCCAGCAAAAGGCTGGGATCGGTGGTAGTTACCTGCTCCAGCAAACAGTATTTAAAAAAACTGCGGAGCCCGGAAATGATCCTTGCCTGCGATGCCACCGATAAACCCAATTCATTGATCCATCGTACAAAATTTTCCAGGTCTTTAAGATGAATATCCGAAGGAGCTTTTTTTAGCTGATTCAGCAACAAATAACTGGTGAGTTTTTCTATATCGTGCAGGTAGGCTTCTACTGAATTATCCGATAAAGATTTTTCTAATTGAAGCCATGCCTTAAATCCTTTTATATACGATTGCCACATAAATTATTTTTACAAGCCATTCTATGTTTGATTGTACAATATAATTAAAGATTATTTTCGCTGCATAAATAGTTTCCATCAATCCCACATATAGTATGCTACCGGTCAACTTTCGTTCTTTTAGAAAAAAATTATCCCTGTACCGAAAATCATACAGAAGCTTTCTAAACAAAACGGAAAAAAATCCACCGCCAGGTATTCATAAACTTACTACCATTATTGATAAAGAAGTTTGGCAGGAAGTAGATTGCCTGAGCTGTGCCAACTGCTGCAAAAAAATGACTCCTACTTTTACCCCACAGGATCTTAAAAGAATATCGGCGCATTTTAATCAAACCCCCGAAGCCTTTAGCAAGCAATGGCTGGAAAAAGATAAAAACAAAGACATGGTAAACGTAAACCAGCCCTGCCAGTTTTTAAACCTTGCCGATAACAAATGTTCTATTTACGAAATAAGGCCCGTGGA
This sequence comes from Ferruginibacter sp., assembly GCA_046595965.1. Classification (GTDB taxonomy): domain Bacteria; phylum Bacteroidota; class Bacteroidia; order Chitinophagales; family Chitinophagaceae; genus Ferruginibacter. The sequence continues at coordinate 1,177 of JBKJSJ010000083.1, read as the reverse complement.
CTGCGCAGGGTTTCCTCATCTTACCAAAAAGAAATGGAGCGAATATGCTCATGTACACAAACAGAATATTGATTATTGCCCTGCTACTTATAAAATGGTGGAGAAGTTGATAGCGAGGCTGGGGAGTGTTTGAAATTTTGAAAAAGTCATCACACTCATTAAAGATAAACATCCTCAATTAAAAAATACTCCACCTCCGTTGGTTTAAGCGTAATGGCAAGAATATCAAATTGTAATTGTTGCCACTGGGGATGCTGGTATAAATATTCTTCTGCAGCATTAATGAGGTACTGCATTTTTTTTGCATCCATATTTTCTTCGGGGTGGCCAAAGTTTTGGGTACTCCGGGTTTTTACTTCTACAATGTGAAGCCGTTTTTCTTTACTGGCAATAATATCTACTTCCCAATGGCCATGCCGCCAGTTTTGATGAAGAATGTTGTAGCCATTTGCTGTAAGCCAGCTTGCAGCCAATGCCTCGCCCTCTTTGCCGGTTTGGTTATGCCTTGCCATATATTAAAGTTAATTGATCTGGTTTTGTATTATATATTTTAATGCCCCATAAAGAGGGTATTAAAAATTTATCGCCTATTTTTGCGGCAAATATTCTTAAAGATGAAACAAAGCACCACAATGGTTCTTATTGCAGTAGCCATGATTTTGGCAGCAGCATTATCCCGTATTGCATTTTATCCATTAAACTTTAGTCCTGTAATAGCCATGGCGTTGTTTGGCGGAGCTGTGATCAAAGATAAAAAACTTGCTTTTGCATTGCCCCTGCTGGCCATGTTTATTTCTGATGTGCTTTTTGAAGTTACCAATATTGCACCGGGTTTTTGGGGCTGGGGTCAGTTGGCAGGCTATGGAATACTGGCATTGATAACTGTGTTTGGTTTTAAATTGAAAAAAATAAATGTGCTCAATGTAATTGGTTTTTCTGTGGCAGCTTCTCTCATATTCTTTTTACTGAGCAATAGCAGTGTGTGGCTGTTTGATACTTCTACTTATTCCCGAAATTTTGGGGGCTACATGAACTGCCTGGAAGCAGGTATTCCCTTTCTTAAAAATGCCCTTGCAGCAGATCTTGTTTACAGTGCTGTATTTTTTGGCGGGTTTGTTTTACTGGAAAAATTTGCATTTAAAAAAGTAATAGCATAAAAAGTCAAAGGTCAAGAGTC
>JBKJSJ010000427.1:0-3717 GCA_046595965.1 Ferruginibacter sp. | reverse complement strand
CTGTAGCACTTGTAGTGCCGCATGCTATTGAAGTTAATGATGCGCAGGCTCCACTAAAAATCTGAACCTCAGGATTTGTAAAATTATTTTGACGGTTACTTATTGTAACTGTTTGGGTTGTACCTAAAGCTGTAAAACTATACCATATATCATAATGTGTTCCTCCGGTACAGCCTGCAGGAATACCAGCACTTGCTGTTGCATTTGCCAGGTTGGCTGCAGTAATAGAACAGGAAGTACCCGAAGTAAGACTTGTAGCCCCCGAACAATTATCACGGGAAGGTTGAGCAAAGGCAAGGGTGGAAAATAAAAAAAAGAGGAAAAAAAAGCCTACAGTTTTTAACCGAAACAAACAGGTTAATAAAAAATCTTTCATAAAAGCTCAATTTGGTTTTTAGCAGGAAATATTGGAAAACACAATAAATGAATCAGGATCATTTTTATATTGTAATTAAAACACTATCCGGTATCATTTATTTTCTACAGAACGATATTGATTAGTATTTATTGTTAATCATGTACTTACAGTTGATAAAGGGATATTATTTAGCTAAAATCAATTAAAGCTGGACTTTAGCAGGTTATATTTTATTGCACTTACAATATTTTTCAATTTTACAAGTTTACTATTTTACTTTTTGAATAGAATATTTACTATAGTGTAATTACCTGTTCTTTTATAAATATCCAACTATCTTAAAAACCACTAATTATTTATGAAACCCACATCTACCCGCTATTTTCTTTTTTTAATGCTTTCCCTATTTTTTCAAAAATCTTTACTGGCACAGGCACCCGCTAATGATATTTGTGCAAATGCTACAATGTTAACTACAGGAACAACCTGCATAAATACAGCAGGTACTCTACTGGGCGCAAACACAACAGCGGCATTATCGTTGCCCGCAGCCACTTGCGGCAATGCAAGCTCTGCCGATGTTTGGTATATGTTTACTGCTCAATCTACTTTTCCTACAGTTACTCTTAGTGCATTAGGCTCCAGTCTTTCAGCAGCAGGCATAAGAACACAACTATTATCTGGAGTATGCGGTAGCTTTTTAGTAAACATTTGCGGAACTTCAGTATCTACTACTCCCTCTACAGCACTTACGGTGGGTACTATCTATTATGTGAGAATAACCACTAATACCAATACAGGAGTGCCAGCAGGTATAAACTGGGGTTTTAATATTTGCATTACCGACCCCATAGTAACAGGCAGTATAATGAATGAAGTTTTTAAGCAAACAACCCTTGTGCCGCAGGCAAGTGGGCTGAATGATCCCTGGGAAATAACTTATGGTTTGGACAGTTTTTTATGGATTACGGTTGCTAAAGATTATAAAATTTTAAGAATGGATCCGGTCACCGGAACACAAACAACTGTTTTAGATATTTCCCCAACAGCTACAGGATATTTAACCAACACAGAACATACAAATTATAACAGGCTAACCTGGACAAACTCCAGTTCTGTTCCCTGGCCGCAGGGCGGGTTAATGGGACTGGCTTTGCATCCTGATTTTATGAAACCCATTTCGCCAAAAAAATTTGTTTACATAGGATATGTACGCTCGCAAGGGTCGGTTCCTACGGATGGAACGGGGCAATACTATACCAACTTTCTAGTAAGATTTACCTACAATACGGTGAGCGGAAAACTTGAAAACCCCGTTACACTTTGCGATACTTTGCCTGGTAGCAAAGATCATAACTCTGGTAGAATTATTATTGCACCCATCAATGGTGTAAATTATCTTTTATACTCTTCAGGCGATATGGGCTCGGGCCAATATGAAAATCTAACACGCCCGGTAAAAGTTCAAAACATTGATTGTTACGAAGGGAAAATTTTACGTTTCAACCTGGAAGAAGATGGTGACGCAGTACAAAATATTGGCCTGAGAAATGCAAATTATAACAGATGGATACCCAATGGTACAGGAACTGATAACAATCCTTATAATACTTACCTGGGCAAGCAAAGTGCCGTGTGGAATATGGGACATAGAAATGTGCAGGGTTTTGCTTATGCAAATCTTGGAGGTACCGATTACATTTTTGGCTCCTCTCATGGACCTTATAGTGATGATGAATTGAATGTTTTGGAAGCCGGCAAAAATTACGGACACCCATTGGTAATTGGAAAATCTGCTGATGGAAATTATAATAATGCCAAAGCTGGCCCATCAGGCGGGTCTTTGCCATTGCTCTCCTCTACAGGTGAGGCAGATAATGTAACCGCCATTAATGCATTGCCCTTTGGCACTGGTTATAAAGATCCGCTTTACACATTTTACCCGGTACCAAAAGGAAGTACTACTGTTTGTTCACCCGGTGTAAATTCTCCTTTTTCTGCCAGTGTTTGCAATATCCAGGATATATACAGAAACTGTGGAGGAACAGGTAATAATAATTTCTGGAAATCGGAAGCACCCTCTGGCCTGGGAATTTATACAAGTGCAGTAATTCCCGGCTGGAAAAACAGTTTTTTACTGGCCTCTTTAAAATGGGGAAGAATTTTAAGGGTAAAATTAAATAACACTTACACCGGAATAACAACGGCAGACGGCCTGGTAGATACTATGCCCTATTTTGAAAGCCGCAACAGGTACAGGGATATGGCTATATCGCCCGATGGAAAAGAAATTTTTATCATTATGGATAAATCGCTTTCCACTTCGGGCCCAAGCCAGGATAATCCTACTACCCTAAACTGTACCGGTTGTGTTATAAAATATAATTTTTTGGGTTACAATGATAACGCAGGTGCCAGCACTATCAATAACAATATTACGATTGCACCTGGTTTAAATAACCTGCTTACCAATGGTACAGCTACCAGCATTAATTCTACAGATAATAATAATTTGTGGGTACCCATCACAGATTCGCTGGGTAATATTGTTGCAGAAATAGATGCTAACAGTAACAATCTTGGCAATATAACTTCAACCCTTTACAAAAATTCGGGCACCGCAAGAACAAGCTCTGGAGGCAGTCCATATTTAGACCGAAGCCTTACTATAAATGTGGGAAATCAACCGGCTTCTGCAGTAAATATAAGACTGTATATAACCGGAGCAGAACTTGCAGCATTAATAGCTGCACCGGGAAGCGGCGTTACAGGTATTGGCGATGTAAACATATTTAAAAATTCGGATGCCAACCCGGTAGCCTTAACTACAGCTCCTACAAATATCACTCCCACATCAAGAACTGCTTTTGGTACAGGGTATGTTTTAAAAGCAAGTATAACACAATTTTCATCTTTCTACTTTGCCGGCAACAATGTGATATTACCTTTAAACCTGCTGTCTCTTACAGGAAAATATGCTGACAGGTCGGTAAATCTAAACTGGAAATCTGCCAGTGAAATAAATACCTCCCACTTTATTATTGAAAGAAGTGCCAACGGGTCAAATTTTAAACCTATTGGAAAAGTAGCTGCTGCTGGTAATAGCTCTACTATCAGCAACTATACTTTCAGGGATATAAATGTTACCTATGAATGTTCGCTAAAAGCTTATTACCGCCTTAAGATGGTTGACGTAAATGGTGATTATAAATATTCAAACAGCATTAATGTTTCGCTGCCAGTAGAAAACGGCAGCATTACCATCTCTCCTAATCCAGCCACTGATATTGTAAAAGCCACACTTAGTTCTGTGGCAGAAGGAAAAGCTGACTGGCATATTTTTGACAACGCAGGAAGAA
>JBKJSJ010000376.1:0-2692 GCA_046595965.1 Ferruginibacter sp. | reverse complement strand
GCCCGGAAAGTACCGAAGGCATGGAAGGATTTGTACATCCTGTTGCTCTGAATGGTATTGCAGAAAAAGCAACCATAGGGTTCATTGTCAGAGATTTTAAAACAGCAAAACTGGCAGCGCATCATGATCGGTTAAAAAAAATTGCAGAAAATATTGTAGCCAAACATCCTGGTGCTACCATGGAATATTTGGAGCAGGAGCAATACCGAAATATGAAAGATATTTTGCTGCAGCACCCGCAAGTTGCGGCTTACGCAGCAGAAGCCATACAGCGTGCAGGCCTCAACGTAAAAAAGGAAAGCATCCGTGGCGGCACCGACGGTAGCAGGCTGAGTTATATAGGATTGCCCTGTCCCAATATTTTTACCGGCATGCAAAATATACACAGCAAACTGGAGTGGGTGGGTGTAAAAGATATGATAAAGGCTGTGGAAACGTTGGTACATTTGAGTGAAGTATGGGAACAGAGGAGTTGAAGTTAATTGTAATGCCGAAGTTTGCTGTTATTCCTACAAAGGAGCAATCTATTGAAAGCTGCTGCTGGTAATATTTACTCCAATATTTTTGTGAACTATTTTATTTTCATGATTGCATACAAGTGGATGATTTAAGCCTATAATTTTACAGCAATAAAAACTAATGTTGGTGTTCAGCATTTCATTTTTTAGCCAAATTATATTATAGTTATACGAATAATTTTCTCCGCATATATCTTTGCTTCAATAAAAGATCATAAAAGAATAAATGTACAAGAGTGCGACGCCAACGATGCTCCTCAAAGATTTTCTGCTGGCTACATAAAATTATATACCTTCAACAAAAATTATTAAAACTATGGATCAATTAATTAAGTATTGGTGGCTCATACTCATAGTGCTTGGTGTGCTCAGCAGTTTTGTTACCATCAATCAGGGTTTTATTGGCGTAGTTACCATGTTTGGTAAATACCGAAGAATCCTAAGGCCGGGATTAAATATGAAGATTCCTTTTTTGGAACAGATATTTAAAAAAGTTAGTATCCAAAACCGCTCGGTAGAGCTGGAGTTCCAGGCAGTAACGATAGACCAGGCCAATGTTTATTTTAAATCGATGCTGTTGTATTCTGTGCAAAATGAACAGGAAGATACGATACAGAAAGTAGCGTTTAAATTTATAAGCGATAAAGATTTAATGCAGGCATTGATACGTACTGTAGAAGGAAGTATCCGTGCATTTGTATCTACAAAAAAACAAGCGGAAGTTTTAAATGTGCGCAGGGATATTGTAGAAAATGTAAAAGAACAGGTAGATGTGGCACTTGAAGGATGGGGTTATCACTTGCAGGATCTGCAGATAAACGACATTACTTTTGATGAAGCTATTATTACCAGTATGAGTAAAGTAGTTGCTTCAAATAACTTAAAAGCTGCTGCCGAAAATGAAGGCCAGGCTTTATTAATTACTAAAACAAAAGCTGCCGAAGCAGAAGGTAACGCTATAAAAATTGCTGCAGAAGCAGAAAGGCAGGCCGCTCAATTACGTGGGCAGGGTGTGGCATTGTTCCGGGAAGAAGTAGCCCGTGGTATGAGCCAGGCTGCTACAGAAATGAAACAGGCCAACCTGGATACCAATGTTATTTTATTTAGCATGTGGGTAGAAGCCATTAAGAATTTTGCTGAGTATGGAAAAGGAAATGTAATCTTTTTAGACGGTGGCAGCGATGGGATGGAAAAAACCATGAAGCAGATAATGGCTATGACGCAACTGGAAGCACAAAAGAAATAGTTTGAAATATTTTTTATCACAAAAAGACCGGCTTGTGCCGGTTTTTTTGTGCGTACGATTAGGTATATTTGTACGACTAAAATTTTGTTCTATGAAGCAAAGAGTAACTGTATCATTAAGCGATCAGTCTGCGAAATTCGTAAAAAAGTATGCTAAAGAAAACAATTCAACAGTTTCAGAATTGGTAGACAGGTATTTTAATATGTTGCGCAGAATGGAAGAGGCAAACAGGAAAGTAAAAAAGAAAGATGTTGTACTTGAAAAATTTGGTGGAGTATTTAATACAGGATCAAAAGATATTATGAAAGAAATATTTGAAAAATAATTATGAATATTTTCTTAGATGCTAATATTATTGTGGATATACTGGACGCTGCAAGTTATGACAACAGAATAGCTAAAGAGGTTTTGCGGATATTGAGATTGGCAAAAAGACCCGTTTACGTTTCTCCCACAACATTTGCCATCAGTTTTTATATTTTTAGCAAAAGGAACAAATCAAGAGTTAATACCAAAAAAATATTGATTGAGTTTTTTAAGAATTTTAGATTTACCACAGAGAATCAGGAAGTAATGAACCAGGTATTTGATTCTGGCTTTAACGACCTGGAAGATGCTTTGCAGTTCTTTTCTGTAAAATCGTCTTTAGTGAAAGTGATCATCACTAAAAATAAAAAAGATTTTATTAATACACCGGGTATTGATGTTTTTCACCCGGAAGAATTTATTCGTTTATATCATAAAATGTAGTATGCCTTTTATCAAACAAGCCAACCCCTTTAAAGTTCCCACTACCGATGGTAAATCGATTGAAGAGCATGTGGGTATTACCAGTAATGGTGAAACATCCCACAGCATCGCCCACATGATAGCCCCACCGGGCTGGAGCGAGCCTTTTCAGAATCCTGCCTTTGACGAATATACTTTG
>JBKJSJ010000333.1:0-3420 GCA_046595965.1 Ferruginibacter sp. | reverse complement strand
GGCATCACCACAGTACATTCCATACCGGCCTTGGCACCATAAGCAGCCAGCGCTCCGCCGGCATTGCCGGCAGTAGGAATGATGCAACGTTTTATGCCCAATTCTTTTGCCATAGATATTGCTACACTAATGCCCCTTGCTTTGAAGGAACCGGTAGGATTGCCCGACTCATCTTTCATCAGCAGGTTGGAAAATTCAAATTTTCCGGCAAGTTTATTTAAAGGCAGTATTGGGGTCATTCCTTCTCCAAGGGTTACGATATTATGCTCCTGCTGAACGGGCAGTAATTTTCCATACCTCCATAAACTTTGTTTCCGGGATTGTATCACTGATTTGGTAACTGTGCTGGTAATTTCATAGTCCACCAGTAAAGGTTGATTGCAACACGCTGCAAAACTGTTTTGTTCTGACATTGGATAAAGTTTCAGGCAGTGCGGACAATGGAGTGATGTGGCCAGCGAATAAGACTTGGTTACTGTAAGCATACAGTAAAATTACCATTGATCTTTATAACAATAAGCACTCAAAATATTATCCTCCATAACCTGAGGTTATACTTCACTTTTACAAAAACGTATAAAAGCTTTGTTTAGTTCTGTATTATCAGTTCCGTGGCGCTGGATAAAAAAGAAATTACGGATGATTTGAAAGCTTTCAATTTTTACAGCTACAAGATCTCCGTCTTTCAATTCTTTTAATACAGATCCTTTTGGCAGAAATCCCAGGCAATTGTCTTCCCGTAAAAAATTTTTTAACGCTTCAGTCCCTGCCAGTCTTACGCTGACGTTAAGTTCAGATAATTTTACACCAGCTTTTTCCAGGTTATACTTCACTGCAGCCAATGTTCCCGAGCCCTGCTCCCTTAAAACGACCGGGTAGTTTTTTATTTCCTGTATTTTTAATATTCTTTTTTTGGCAATGGGACTTTTAGCACTACAAACCGCAAGCACTTCATCCATAACGAATGGCTCGTATAATATTACAGAACTTTTTTTCTTACCTTCTATAATACCAATATCAATATCATGATCTGCCAGGGCTTTAATAATAGTTTCGGTATTCCTGTTGAGCAGGCTTATTTTTACATCGGGGTATTTTTGATGAAAGGAAGATAAAATTTTAGGAATGATATAAAGGGCCACTGTTGTGCTGGCACCCAGCTTTAACTGGCCTTTCGCTTTCAATTGATCTTTCATCACACTCAATTCAAATTCAAGAAGGTTTTGAATTTTCTTAGCTTCCTTCAAACGTTTTAGTAATAAATTGCCACCAGTAGTAAGTTGAACAGCATTACCTTTTCTTTCAAACAAAGTAGTCTTGTAAAACGATTCCAGCGCTTTTATATGCTTACTGATGGCTGGCTGACTGATAAATAAAATTTCACTTGCCCTGGAAAAACTAAGGTTAGTGGCTACTTCTATAAATATTTCGTGCCTGGCAGAAAGCATAAAGGAAAAAATGAAATTTTAAACTGGCAATAGATAAATACAACTTTAAAAGGCAAGTTAAAATTAAAGCATTTTTATGATTGTGGTGAGGCTGCTTTTCTCCGTTGCGATGTGGCGGCATTTGAAAATCTTCCGCCCGCAACCGCTACTAAATTTATTAATAAAAGTTCATGGTTTATTCTATTGCCCGGCGTTATTCGTCGGCTGGAACTGAAGCCGAATAGCGAACTGACCCGTTCTGAATTTAGTTGTCTGGTTAATAATGATAATCCTGCATTCAACTGTTGCAGGAGCTGGAAGAGAATTATAAAACCATGCATGCTTCATTTAAAGAAGTAAATCAAAATAAAGTAAACGATTTCCCGGATATGAGAAGAATGAAAATTATTGTATTAGTTTTCAGGGAGCCATTAAAGAAGGAGCAGCCAGAGCTGCTCCGCAAAAGATTGAAGGGAATTTATATCATCGCAAAAAAGTTCATCTTATAAACTGATCGTTCCTCTTAACTTAATTTTATCCGAAGCACTTCCAACTAAAATATCATAAGATCCTCCGTCCATCACCCAATTGTTTTGTGCATCATTAAAATATTTAAAGGCATCTTCATCTAAAGCAATGGTTATGGTTTTTTGTTCTCCGGCAGCCAGTTGTATTTTTTCAAAACCTTTTAATTCTTTTTCCGGCCTGGGTAACATAGATTTTTGTTGATGCACATATAATTGAGCAATTTCTGCACCAGCAAAACTTCCTGTGTTTTTTACTGTAAATGTTGCAGTGGCTGTTTTGGAATTTGTGGTTAATTTTAAATCGCTGTATTCATAATTAGAATAGGATAGCCCGTGCCCAAAAGCAAATTGGGGCGTTATTTTGTAAGTATCATAATAGCGATAGCCTACGTAGATATCATCATAGTAGTGAACAATAAGGCTGTTTGCAGTATCGCCGGGATATTCGCCCAGTACGTAAGATGGATTATCTGCTAATTTCTTAGGGAAGGTCATGGGGAGTTTTCCGGATGGGTTAATAGCGCCAAAAAGTATTTTAGCCAATGCATTGCCACCTTCAAGACCCGGATACCATGCCTGTAATACAGCAGGAGTTTGGGATAACCAGCTAGTCATATCAATTGCTCCACCGCCCATAAGCACAACCACTGTTTTAGGATTAACTTTTAAAACTGCTGTCAGAAATTCATTTTGCCCAAATGGCATATCCATATCGGGTTTGTCAATATCTTCTGCATCGTAAGCATTATCTAACCATACATCATAATTATATCCATGCGTACTTCCTCCTACAAAAACAACTACATCAGCTTTTTTTGCTGCAGCAACTGCTTCATTAATTAATTGCTGATCGTGTGTACCATTTCTAATAATATTGTAACCTTTTGCATAATTAACTTTTATCTTTTTTCCTCCAATATTTTTAATACCATTTAAGGGCGTTATTTCGTAAAAAGCCCTCACCTGCGAACTGCCGCCACCCATAGATTGTTTTCTTTCTGCATTGTACCCAATAACGGCAATAGATTTAATTTTACTTTTATTAAATGGCAAAATGTTGTGCTCATTTTTTAAAAGAACAATACCCTCTTCCGCAACTTTGGCCGCCGTTTGCTGATGAGCCAATGTATTGTAACTACCTTTTTTAAGCTGCCCCTCAATCATGCCGGTTTTAAACATAACATATAAAATTCTACGCACTTTTTCATCCAATAAATATTCAGGAAGTTTACCCGCTTTTATGAGGCTAACGATGCTGTCCCCAAAAAAGAATTTGCCATACACAGGATTTGGCAGCATGCCAAGGTCTGTTCCCATTTCAAGATCCATCCCATTCCAAAAAGCCTGGCTGCTGCTGTGCACAGCATTCCAGTCGCTCATCACCAACCCTTTAAAGCCCCATTCTTTTTTTAGAACCTGGTTTAGTAAATAATTGTTATGCGATGCCCATTGTCCTCTAAATTTAT